>JAZDMZ010000010.1:0-8868 GCA_043800495.1 Candidatus Aenigmatarchaeota archaeon | reverse complement strand
TGAAAAAGTAGCTGATAGGCAGGAGGAGGAAAAGATAGTTGTGGAAAAAGAGGAAGTTATTGATGAAAAAAGAATATCTTGATGTTGTGGATGGAAATGATAGAATAGTTGGCAGGGCTTTGCGAAAAGAATGTCATGGTAATCCAGCTCTTAGACACAGATCAGTGAATGTATTTATGATGAATTTATTGGGTGATATACTTCTTGTGAAACGAGCCAAAAAGCTTGATACAGATCCTGGCAAATGGTCTCCTGTTATAGGAGAACATCTTAAACAGGGTGAAGATTATGAAACTGCTGCCAAACGTGGACTAAAAGAAGAGCTTGGAATCAGGAGTGTTGCTGTGAAAAAGATGTCGACCATCTCTTTTATAAATGATTTTCAAAGCGAGTTTCTTGTTAATTTTATTGCTATATATGATAGTGATATTACTAATCTGGATATTGATAGAAATGAAGTAGATGCTGTTAGATGGATTTTTATCAAAGATCTGAAAAAAGAGATAGCAGTTGATAAAAAAGGATTTATTTCCTATATAGAATATTCGATGAAACAATTGGTTGAATATTTGGAATTTGATTCAAAATTATAGTATATAAATCTTTGTATTCATAAAATATTGAGATACTATAGATCTCTTTGGTTACAAATAACTGTTCTTTTGGAACAGTTATGATATTAATAAATAAGGGATTTTTATTACGGCGATAAAATGGTTACAGTTGACAAGGCTATAATAGCAAGAATAGATAGGAGTGGAAAACACTTTGAAATTCTCGTTGATTCTGAAATGGCCTATGCAATGAAAGAAGGTAAAGTAGTATCCATAGGTAAGATGTCGGCTACTGATCAGGTTTTTAGTGATGCAAAAAAAGGAATGAAAACATCTGGTGGAGATCTTGATGTTGGTTTTGGTACACAGGATATTGAAAAAATAGCTGTTATCATGATAAAGGAAGGAGATATTCAGCTTACTACAGATTTTAGACGAAGAAAGGTTGATGAAAAGAAAAAGCAGATAATTACTTTAATATCAAGAGGTGCGGTTGACCCAAGGTCAAAATTACCTCATCCTCCAGAAAGAATAGAAAATGCTATGGATGAGGCAAGAGTTAATATTGATCCATTTAGAAATGCTGAATCACAGGTTGCTGATGTTGTAAAACAAATAAAATCTGTGATACCATTATCATTTGAAGAAGTAGAAATAACTGCAGAGGTTCCTGCAAAATACTCAGCTCAAATATATAGTGTTATCCAAAAAGAGTTTGGTTCATTCCAAGAACAGTGGCTTGGAGATATGATGGTAATAAAATTAAAAATACCAGCTGCTGTAAAAGAGACTTTTTTCAGAAGAATAAATGGTCTTACAGAAGGAAATGCAAGAGTTCAGTGATAGTAAAAATAAATGTAAATAGCTGTTTTGAAGAATAGTTATGATATATAATTAAGGTGATTAAAATGGAAGAAAATATGGAACAAAATGAAAGGAAAGAGAGAAATATTGTTATACCAGGAGATCTTCTTGGTACAGGAAGACCAGGTCATGGTACCTATGGTGAAAACGGAGAGGTATTCTCAAGATGTGTTGGTATTGCTGAGGAAAGAAGTGGATTACATATTGTAATACCATTGAGTGGAGTTTATAATCCAAAAAAAGGAGATGGTGTTATTGGAAGAATAGAAGAGGTAATCTTTTCTAAATGGATAGTTGATATAAATTCTCCTTATCAGGCAGCATTGACATTGAGTGATGCTACAGAGGAGTTTGTTGATTTGACAAAGACTGATTTGACAAGAATATTTGAACCAGGTGAATTAGTTTTTGCAGAGATTCTTTCTGTGTCAAATTCAAAACAGATAAATCTTTCAATGCGTTCAAGAAAATGTAGAAAACTTCGTGGAGGAAGAATGATTAATGTAACTCCTTCAAAAGTTCCTAGAATAATTGGACGATCAGGAAGTATGGTTGAAATGATAAAAAACTATACTGGTACACAGATTGTTGTTGGACAAAATGGATTGGTTTGGGTAAAGGGAGAAGGTGAGGATCTTGCAACAGAAGCAATTTTGATGATAGATGAGAAATCTCATATGCATGGATTAACTGATTTTATAAAAGATATGCTTGAGAGATCTCCAAAAAAGATTGTTCAGAGTGAGTTTAAACCAGAATCTGAAAATAATACAAAGCGTGATGAAATGCAGGTAGATGAATTACCTGAAGAAGATTTTGATCAAGGAGAAACCCAAGAGGGGAATGAATTATAGAGGTGTTTACTATGACTATAAAAGAAGAAATAAAGATGATAAAAAATAATATAAGAACTGATGGAAGAAAACTTGATGAGATGAGACCTTTGGAAGCAAAGGTTGGTGTTTTAAAAAGAGCAGATGGTTCTGCATATTTTAGAATAGGAAATACAATTGCTATTGCAGGTGTAATGGGTCCTAGAAAGGTTCATCCAAAGCACATGGAAAGAGCTGACAGGGCAATTCTTAGAACAGATTATAGAATGGCTCCTTTCTCAACTTGGGAAAGATCAAGACCAGGTCCTAACCGAAGAGCACATGAGATATCAATGGTAACAAGAAAATCACTGGAACCTGTTATTTTTTTGGATGAGTTTCCAAAAACAGCAATAGATGTCTATATAGAAATAATTCAGGCAGATGCATCAACACGATGTGCTGGAATAAATGCAGCTGCATTGGCTTTGGCAGATGCTGGAATACCAATGAGAGATTTGGTTGCATCATGTTCTGCTGGAATAGTTGAAGAAAAAATTGTATTAGATGTTGCAGGCAATGAGGATTGTCATGGAGAATTGGATTTTCCTATTGCATATTATCCAAAGAAAAAACACATAACACTATTGCAAATGGATGGAATTGCAACAAAGGAGCAATTTAAGAAAATACTAAGGCTTGCCGTAGGTGGAGCTGAAAAAATATATGAAGAGCAGAAAAAAGCTCTTAGACAAAAATATCATGTAGAAGTTGAGTAATTAAAATATTAGGTGATAAAAATGCAAGGTGGAAGTAAATTCCATTTGATTTCATCACTTCGTTGTATATAATAAAGGTGATTAAATGATTGAGATAGATGCAAATTTGATAAAAGCTATGTTAAGAAACGGAAAACGAATTGATAATAGAAAGTTTGATGAATATAGAGAGATCTCTATAAAAACAGGTATTGTGCAACAGGCAGAGGGTAGTGCTGAGGTAAAAATAGGTAATACCCATATTATTGCAGGTATTAAGATGAATATAGGAACTCCTTATGCAGATTCAACTGACAAAGGTGTAATGTCTGTATCAGCAGAATTTGTTCCATTTGCTTCACCTAGGTTTGATCCAGGACCTCCTAGTGAAGAGGCAATTGAATTAGCTAGAGTTGTTGATAGAGCAATACGAGAATCAAAAATGATTGCATTTGAAAAATTATGTATCAAAGCAAATGAACATGTTTGGATGGTAAACATTGATATGGAGATTCTTAGTGATGATGGTAATCTTATAGATACAGCATCATTGGCAGCTGCGGCTGCTTTAATGACAGCAAAGATGCCAGAATTTGAAATGGTTAATGAAAAACCTGTTATCAATAAAGAAAAACGAAGTGGTAAACTTCCTTTGTCAGGAGTTGCTGTTACAACAACATTTGTGAAAATAGGATCTACTATTGTTGCTGATCCTGGTCTGACTGAGATTAATGCACTGGATACAAGATTGTCAATTGGTACAATAGAAGGAAAACTTTGTTCAATGCAAAAAGGAGGAAGTGTTGGACTTACAATAGAAGAGGTTGAACAAATAGTTGAAATGGCTATTGAAAAAGGAGATGAACTTAGAACAAAACTAGAAAAAGTCGTTTTGGAGTAATTGTCTTTTTTAATGATTTGGTTTTTTCTTATTTTCTAATATTCTAATTATAGTGCAAGACATAACTTTCTAGAACAATATTATAGTTATGTCTTCAACATACATGGAGAAACAAAGTTTCTCCTGTACGAGTGAAGTTTCACTTCACTCTGTATAGTAAGGACAAAACTATAATAACTCTAATTAGTTTTGTCCATTACTATAATCACGAAGGTCTCTTTTGATTAATTCTATTGCTAATATGGCAGCTAGATTAGGTCGAATAGCGTGCAATTCTTTAAAATTTACCTGATCTTTAACTAAGGCAGTGTCTAATGCTCTGTGAAAATAAGGATCAAAGAAATTATCTGGTGTATTTTTTATTGCTTGCTCAACAAGTTTATATGATGCGAGTGCTGTTGTCTCTACTGCTTTCATTACACCAGCGTGTGTTACAGTGGGTGCTCCTGGAAAATTAGAATGATCAACACACATTCCGATAGCAGCAATTGCTATGTTTGATTCTCTGGCTAGTTGAATAGCAGGAACTTCTGTTTGTCCAATTGCTCTTGGATTATGAACTGTGTTTCTTAATCTATTTTCGCGTGCTATTGTACTAAAAGCAGGTCCTTGTATATTAAAATATGTTCCATCTTCATGGCATTTTGGTTCAAATTCAGTTCCGCTGTATAATGTTTTTATTTCATCTTCAGTCTCTATCCAAGATTTTTTAAGAATATCCCTTAGTCTTTCACTAAATGTTGGAGTTATTGTTGCATGTAATAGTAAATGACCGTCATCTGAGTATGACATTGGTCTGTTTACATCATCCCAATCAACATCATCAAGTATTGCTAGATGTCCTGGTAAGAAAGATTCATGGAGTCTGCCTGCTGCTGTTATCTCATATAATACTATCGGATCTGTTTGATATTTTTTTGTATCTGCATCACCGTTTAGTATTCTTAATGCCTGTAGGTTTGCTTTGTAATTTACTCTATGAGGAACATCTAATAGATAGTGTCGTTCAATGAGATAGACCTTTCTTCCTGCAATTTTAAGAATACCAAGATAAGCATCACCATAGTCAGTAGGAACTCTTATTTTTTCTTTTACTTTTTCAGTGAATCCAGTTCCTCCTGTTACAGCAATCATGACCATTCTAGTAATATTCTAGAACTGTTTTTATAGATATGTAAATTGCAGATTCTTTAATTAGCAAAAGAATATATAATCATATAACAAAATAGATATAGTAAAAATAGCTATTCTTTTAGAATAGTTATCAATAGGGATATTTTATGACAATATATAATGAATTTGGACCTGAGAAACAGATAGAGGTATTTGATTCAAAAACCGGATTACGTGGATTTCTTGTTATTGATAATACTGTCAGAGGTGTTGGTAAAGGGGGTCTTAGGGTTGCTGATGGTGTTTCACTGGAAGAGGTATTTAGACTTGCTAGAGCAATGACGTACAAATGTACAATGGCTAATCTTCCTTTTGGTGGTGCAAAGTCAGGTTTACTTGTGCCAAATGGTGTTTCAAAAGCAGATGCTGTGAAATGGTTTGCAGAACAGATTAGGATGTTTATTCCAAAATATTATGTTGCAGGTCCTGACATGAGTACAGGAGAAAAGGAAATGGATATTATTACAGAGACAATTGGTATTGCTAATGCAGCAACTGGAAAAACTTTGAAAAATGGTGGTCTTCCTCATGAACTTGGTTCTACTGGTTATGGTGTTGCCTGGTCATTGTTGTCTACGTTAGAGTATTTGAAAAAAGATCCTAAGGAAACAAATGTTGCAATAGAAGGATTTGGTAATGTTGGTATATTTACTTCTAAATTTTTAACAGAGCATGGTATCAGGATAGTTGCAGTGAGTGATAGTAAGGGAACCATTTACAATAAAAAAGGTCTTGATATTGAGAAATTGATAGTTGTTAAAGAGAAAACAGGAGCTGTTATAAATTATGAGGATGGACAAAAGCTTGAAACAAAGGATTTGTTTTCATTGGATGTTGATGTTCTAATACCTGGTGCAAGGCCTGATTCCATTAATGAAAAAAATTTCCATATCATTAAGGCGGATATAATAATAGAGGCAGGAAATGTGCCTATGTCTGAAACATTGGAAGAAAGTTTTTTTAGAAAAGGTGTTCTTGTAATACCTGACTTTATTGCAAATGCAGGTGGTGTGATATCATCATGGGTTGAATATGAGAATGATAAAAAACCAACTCCTAAAATTGTTATTGAAAAAATGTTTAAAGAGGTAAAGGCTAGGGTAAGTGAAAATACAATCATTGCATTGAAGAAAGCAGAAAAAGAACATCTTTCAGTGAGAAAGGCTGCAATGGAGATTGTTAGGGAAAGGTTGCAGATAGATTAAATTCTGATGATTTAATAAATAATTCATAGATTGGTTAATATATAGGGTTTATTATGAAAGGATTGACAGATAGTTTTTTTACAGTTGTTGTGGTATTTATTCTAGCTTTTGGTATGGGTTTTTTTGCAAATGATTATTTGCACAGTGAGTTTAAGGAAAATATTAGTGAAAAAATAGTATTGACTACAATGGATAATGATAATATTTCTGTATCTAGATATGCTGAGATAAAGGTAGTTGCTGTTACAGAAAATGGTGATGGTATTATTGGTAGAGCTAATATTGAATTGGTTTCTGGAAAGGGCAGGGTATTGATTAATACAAATCCATTTATAGAAGCAGATGCTCAGCAGTCAGCTGAGTTGGCTGTGTCATATGCAATAAATTATACTAATATTGAGCTAAGGGATCATGATATTATAGTTTCATTCAATATGTCTAATGGTCTTAATGTTAGTTCAAGAGGTCAGATTATTGGAGGGCCTTCTGCAGGAGCTGCTTTGACAGTTGCCATAATGGCTGTGTTACAGGGCAAGAAAATAAGGAATGATGTTGCAATAACAGGAACAGTTGAATCAGATGGTTATGTTGGTAAAGTAGGTGGTGTTTTGGAAAAAGCTGATGCAGCTGGAAGAGCTGGATTAAAGATGTTCCTAGTTCCAGAGGGTCAGGAAGAATTGACATATTATGAAAAAGATGTTACAGAAGAGAAGAAAGGATTTTTCCAGATAAAAAAAGTTCGCTATGTGTCAAAGAGTCTTAGTCTTGGTAATTATACTGAGACAGAGTGGAATATGAGTACATATGAAATAGTAAAGGTAGAAGATGCATTGGCATATGTTATTGAGTAGTGTTTTCTAAAGGCATATAAGTTTATTCCCTATAGTTAATAGATGAAAATCGAATATCTTGTTGGAAACAATTCAATACGAAAATGCAGGTTTGCAAATCCATTAGAGCTGGTTGAAGGATGTAAGGGTCCTTTATCATACGAATGTTTTGTATGTAGTTTACATGATGATGAAGCAAAATCTGTTAAAGGATTTGTAGAAATGATAAAAATGTATATTGGTGGATATGGAATTGGCCCTTATAGCAATAGATGTTCTGGTTATATGGGAGAATGTGTTATGTTAAGAAATTTTGATGTAAGAAAAGAAGCAGAACGAATAATTAAAAAGGTAGTTACAGAAAGACGTGATCAGGAACAGGAGTTAAGAGAGCTTTTTCTTTCTGAAAAACGGGATAGAAAAGGTGTTGATGAATTGATAGAAAAAATGTATATTAATAATATATGTATTGGAGAAATACGTGATAGATTTGGCTTTATAGTAAAATAAGTTAGAATAGAAATAAAATAAAAAAGAAAGAAGAAAATTAGTTTCTTTCGATTTTTGCTAGAGAAGGTGCTATTATCAACCAGTCTCCTGCAACACCAACAATATCTCCGTTGACTGCTGTGCAAACATTTTTTATCTTTGATATTGTTCTTTTGAATTCGTCAACATTGACATTTTTGAATTCACCGACTTTTGCAAAAGTTACTTTTCCCTCTCTCACATGTTTTATTACTCTGTCAGCGCATGCAAAATTCTCTATTTTTTCTACTACAATTGGTACATTTTGTGCATGTTGCTCATGATCCATGATAAGTTCTGTGTAATCCTGATCTTCTGAGCCTCTTAGCATTGTTTTTAGATTTGTTAACATTTTTATCACCGTTCTTGGTTTATTTCATAAATGATAGAAATTAGGAGGAATTTTATTCCTTCTTCTATTTTTATCACCTATTGTTTTTATTATAAATTGGAAAAATAGATAATTACCATAACAACTTTTAATCGGTGGTAGGGTAATTATCTTTTCCATGGTTTCCTCTTTTGTTCAATGACTGCAAACAGTTGATGTTGAGGAATATGAATGATTCTTTCTATGAATTAGGATCTTCTTTAGCCAAATTCATTAGAATTCGGTTATGAATAAAAATCATCTGATCCCCAAATTCGCTAAGATCAGGATGAGTATGAAATGCATTAAAAATTCTTTGAATGCACTATTAATATAAATCATCGACCCCCAAATTCGCTAGGGTCGAGATATTATGAACTACATGGATGACTATGGTTAAGCCCAACATTTCTGATGGTACCGAAGTCTTTTTGCATGTAGCATTACCAGTTGTTGTGTTTTGAACCATAGCTAGTTTATATCAGGTAATTCCTTGGTGCTAAACTAGTCCTTTGGTTAACAAGACAAAAACAAATTCAGCTATCTAATAGCGAAAATGTCCTGCTTATTGTAAACCAGATTTCGAAAAACCTGGCTATTTTATCTCATTGCAGTTTTTGGCTGCTTGTTGTTCTGCTGTTACTGGTCGTTTGAGCTAAGAACCTTTTAACATGGTACTCTATGTACGCGTTAATGGTATCTGCTTCTGTGATACCAGTATATGCTTCCCTGTCCCTTTTTACCGACTCTAGGAGTTAAGGTAGATGCAGAGCATCTCTGGGATTTTTGGTAGCCATCAACAAACTGGTATCTCTTATCTGGTTTCGCCCTTTAAATACCATTTCTGTAAAGGAACAACTAGGAGGAATTATA
>JAZDMZ010000115.1:0-2979 GCA_043800495.1 Candidatus Aenigmatarchaeota archaeon | reverse complement strand
CTATCTAGAGTTGTATAATACGCTGTCCTTACTATACATGGTGAAGTGAAACTTCACCTGTACAGCAGAAACTATTGTTTCTGCCTGTATGTGAAGACATAACTATCATATCTAGTCTAGAAAGTTATGTCTTGCACTATAGATTGCTCAAGTACTAGTCTTAGAACAGGTGAAAAAACATTTGGAAATGAATACGCAGACATAGTAGATCTGATAAAAGAGAGCTATCCACATGCAGTATAGTAATGGACAAAACTAATTAGAGTTATTATATTTTTGTCCTTACTATACATGATGAAACTCAGTTTCATCTGTACATGCAAAGATTTACTTTGCCTTGTATGTGAAGACATAACTATAATATTGTTCTAGAAAGTTATGTCTTGCACTATAATCTAGCGATACTTAGCCTTTTTCCATTCCTCTGCCTTTCCTTTCTCAATAGCAGCTTTGCTCAGAAATGTATGGTCTTCTTCAGGTATTGTTATCAAACCTTTCAAAGGATCCCAGGCATGTTCTCTTATTGCATTCATCTGTAGTGCAAATCGAGCTGCATTTTGTTCAGAAATACCATAAAAATGTTCAGGCAGATCATCTGGTTTAATGTCTTTTTCAAGATATTCAACTATAAATCTAATAGCCTGTATACTCTGTTCAACTACTTTTGAAGGACTATCTCCTCCTCCTCTTTCATAAATAACAAAACCATCTCTAAACCCTCTTTTTCTAAGTTCAAACATCCATCTATATATTGCCTCCTGTGCCATACCTCCCAATGGAATTGGTATATGAGCAGTTCCACCATATGGAATAGGAGAACCAAGATGCACAACCCTAACATGTTTTCCAAAACTACTAGATACTTTTCCAAAAACATCTTTTTCAATACTCAATCCCTGTGACATCATGTGCTCAAAATCAGCACAAAATTTAACATATCCTGAACCTATCTGATCTAAAAGAACTTCTGCATAATTTGGCTGAAATAGTCTAAAATATCCTTCTAACTCAGAACCAGGCTGTCCAGATTGTGGTGTTTCCAATGCAATGCATATTTTATTTTTGTTTATAAAGCTTAGAACAGATGAGCCATCAATACCATTATCCCTGCTTTCGTTATTTTCATTGTATTTTAGTGTAAGATGCTCTTTGATATAATAACATGCAATAGCTGCATTAAATTCAGCATGTTTTGTAGAATACGCATCATTAGGATGCATGTCTCCTACAATAGACATCCATAAAGAATCCTGTGTTTTCCACATATGATAACCAACAATATGATATGCAGATATTTCACCCAATTGTAAGAAATATTGTCCTATTCTTGATCTTTTCCATTGTTTGTACTTCTCCTCATCATCCTCTATGGTATGATGTTTTGTTTGATGTATTTTATGTGCCATCTCTTGTTTAGTATCATTTATTTTTTTTGCCATCTCTTGAATCAATGTATTGTGTTTATTTGTTTCCTGTTGTCTCATCTGACCATTAATATATTGATTTAATTTTTCACCACTTAGACCTGATTGTTCTGCATGTTTTCTTATCTCTGAATACATATCAGAATACTCTTTGCTTTTTTTCCATCTTTCCATCTCAGACAAAACATATTTATTACCCTCCTTTTCCTCATTTTCTAATCTTTTTTCATATTCAACTGTTATTTTCTTAATTTCTTCCTCAACCACATCAATATCTGAATATTCACGAGGTAGATGTCTAAATAATTCTTCTTTTGCATATTTTGATCGCTCTGCAAAACTCCAGAATGGTCTGCCATCAGGTCCAACAACCTGAGTCATGTGACCAAATGGTCTTATCTCTCTCTCTTTCATAATAAATTGAGGAGTTGATGAAAGATGGATTACAATAAATTCTATACCAACCTTTTCAGCATTTTTAACCATTGACACAAGATTTCTATGAGATATCATCCAATTCTTTCTCTCAGCAGATTCCAGAGAATCATGTTCACCAGCCATTGCATGAAGACCAATTCTTATACCCAATTCTTCCTTAATTCTCTTTATTCTATAATGAACATCTGGCTCAAGAAATTCGTGAATAGTTTCTAAATCTATCTGTAGAGTATCAACACCAAATGTAGCACCATATCCCATTTTTCTTGCAAATCCAGCCAATTCACCTGTCTTTGCAATATGCCACCATCCTGGTGTAAATCCAATCTTATATCCTGATTCACTTGCTATGTTAATCACCAATTTTTAAAATAACAAATCATGTTTCTTATTCATTATAAAATATTATGAATTGCCCCAGCCACCGAGATCAAGTATTTTGTTTACGAGAGGACCATATGCATATCTTGCCATTGGAGTAAGATATCCTTTTGTTACCCTGTCATTCATGGAATTTTCATATGGACCATATCTTCTAAATTTTAAATTTAACGGTAGCTTAATATTAAACCATTTTTTCTTTGGCTCATATTTTCTACCTTCTAAGAACTTGGATTTTAATCCAAGCATTTCATCAATATATTTTTCAAGTTCATATTGTTTTGCCTTTAGTTCCAATAACTTTACCAGCATCACATTAGCACTCATTAAAATAGCACTTAGACTAAATATTCCATCTTCTATCTCAAGACCATCTGGAAATCTGAGATTGTTTTTCAAAAGTTTGACTATGATAAGTGTATAATAATTTCTTTTTCCCCACATCCAAGGATCTCCAGAAATATCATGTATTGTTTTTCCTAATATTTCAGCAACCCGAGCATTAACCCATTGCTCTGTTATCCATGGGTATGTTGCAACCAGTCCATGGTCCTCGTCCCAGATAAGATTTTCTTTTGTCCAATCATCATAGGGATCAACAGGATTATACACACCAATATCTCCTGGTGTAACATAATATTCCTGCACCTGAAATGGTCTCCAGCAAAATAATGTTGTTGTTGATGAAGAACCAGCCTGCCCTGCTATAAGAGCAAAATTAGTAACACGATTTAAT
>JAZDMZ010000111.1:0-12322 GCA_043800495.1 Candidatus Aenigmatarchaeota archaeon | reverse complement strand
GTTGTCTGATCTGTTTTGATTGATGCCAGAGGTCATGTTTGTTATATTTACAGTTGTTTTTATTGCACCAGAGGAATTCAATAAAGAGATGGTTATGTTTACAGGAAATGTTTCATTGTAGATGTAATTTACTGTTATTGTATCATTTGATTTTTTATATACTGGTGATGTGGGGAAGGTTATAATTATCTCTGGTGCAAGATTTACAATAAAATTTAGTATACTGCTATTACCAATGTTGTTTACAGTATCATTGCATGATATGTACCATGAATAACTTCCTTCTGGAAGAGAAGAGTTAAATGTAGAGTTTATGTCATTGTATATGGTTGTGTTTGTTTCAGTTGCTGTTCCATTGATATAGAGAATACATCCAAGGTTAGGGCTTAGGTCTGCTGTTGTAAATAAAAATATAATAGATGAGTTTGTTTCATTTGTTGTGTTTGGTGAAATAAGGGTTATGTTTGGAGCTGTTTTGTCTATTAATATTGATCTTAGTGAACTGTTTCCAATATTATTTAATGAGTCGTTTGCAAATGCTTTGTATGAGTAATTTCCATCACTTAGGTTACTCATGTTGTAATAGCAATAGATATTATTACCAATTGCAGACATTGTCATTGATATGTTTGTTCCATTCCATTCTAGTTTACAGGCTGATATGTTTGAAGAATCAGATACACTAACATTGATAAATGTATAGTTTATTGGAAGTGTAACACTGTTGTTTTCTGTAGGATATATGAATGTTATGTTTGGAGATGTTGCATCATAGAATGTGGTAAAATTGTATATTGTGGTATTTGTACAATTTCCAGTATAGTCACAGGCATTTGCATAATAGAAATATGTTGTGTTCTGAGTAAGATCTGATAGACTGAGATTTTTAGATGTTCCAAAGGATGAATCATTTATTGTCAGGTTTAGATTATCAGATTCTAGTCCATAATTAATAGTTGAATTAATTGGTTCTGATGCGTTTAATGATATTATAGCAATTGTATCAGCTATGATTATAGTAGATATGTTTGTTATGTTTAGATCAGTTGTATCTATGATTATATTTCTTGACATGTTTTCAAAATTATTTAATGAATCTGCTATGACTATGGTGTAATTATATCTTCCATCCAGAAGATCTGTATAATTGTAATAGCATAGAACTGATTGTCCAGAACCAGACATATTCATGCTAGTGTTTGTAGATGCTGTTAGGTTTGTCCATTGAAGTATACATGATGATATGTTTGCAGTATCTGATGCAGTCATATTTATAAAAGTGTAGTTTCTATGGATAATTAATGAATTATTGTCAGATGGATCTATAAATGATATTTCTGGTTTAGTTGCATCTATTTCTATTGATTTGTTGAAAGGAGCAAATGCCTGTCTTAAGCCATCTTGTGCAAGACAATTCCATGTATAGTTATCACTGGTTGTGAAATTGTAAACAATTGATGATGAGTTTGAGGTTCCTCCTATATTCATGACAGTTGTCTGAGCTGCTGAAGAATTCCAGATATATAGTGTTATGTTTGTTAAGGTGTTATTAGAGCGGGCACTACAATTAAAAGTCTGACTTGTTCCTGCAATGATGTTGTCAATAGGACTGTCTATTGATGTGTTGATGTTGGAAGATGTTATTATTGTTTCGTCAATAAATATAAGGGTTTCATTTGCAGTAGAATTTTTCCAGATTATTTGATTTGTACGAACAATTAATCTTAGAGTATATGTTCCATTTGATAAACTTCCTATTGCCCATTCTCCCAATGAACCATTTATAACACTTGTGTTTCCTGATGTTATTGTGTTCCATGTGGATGGATATAGGCCAGTTCCATATTCAAGTGTATAATTGGAAAAATTATAATTAGAAAAACTAAGATTTGCTGTTCCTGTTATAATTAAATTATGTGTTGTTATATTATCATCTAAGGATGAATTCAGAATAAGTATTGGCGATTGATTTATTTGTAATGCTTTGTATGCATTGATTCTGCCAGTGCCCATGTATACAGATGATGTTAGATTATCAACAGCTGAATGCAGTATTGTTTTTATCTGGTCGTGTGTGAAAGAATTATGGGAAAGAATAAGTCCTATGACACCAGCTGCCATTGGTGTTGCCATTGAAGTGCCTGAAACTGTTGCATAGGTGTCATTGAAATATGTGCTGTAAATACTGGTTCCTGAAATAGAATTATCAATCCATGTGCCATGATTTGAAAAAAATGATTTTGCATCATTACTGTCTGTGGAGCTGATTGCGATTACATTATCATAAGCAGCTGGATATTGTTTTGTGGCTGAATTAGAATTTCCTGATGCAGCTATTAAAACAACACCTTTTGAATAGGCATAGTTTATGGCATTTTGTATTGTTGAGGATGATGAGGTTAGACCAAATGACATGCTTATGATATCTGCTCCATTATCAGTTCCATAGTATATTGCAGAAACAATGTCGGTTGTACTAAGATAACCATTACCATCACTGTATTTGAATCCAGCTCTAAGAGGCATTATTTTGCAGTTCCAGCATACTCCACTTATTCCCAGAGAATTATTTGTCACAGCAGCTGCAATGCCACTAACATGGGTACCGTGTCCATGAAAGTCCATTGGATTATTATCTCTATCATCACAATCCTCACCTGCATAGCAGTCAGAAATATTGTCTACAAAATCCCAACCTCTACAATCATCTATATAAGTATTATTATCATCATCAATTCCATCTATGCAGTTTGTCTCACCAGTATTATTCCAGATGTTTGCAGCAAGATCAGGATGATCCCAGTCTACTCCCGTATCTATTATTCCTATTATTATAGTGGTATTACCTGTTGTGATATTCCAGGCTAGAGCGCTTTCAATGTTTGTATGATGATATTGGCTTGAATAGGATGGATCATTTGGATTGAGAAATGTTTTTGCCAGATAGTTTGGTTCTGCGTATTCTACATCTGGATTTGTTTCGTATAATGCTGCCAGTTTTTCTATATCTACCTGTTTATCAACATTAATGATTGTTATGTCTGGTTTTTTAGATTCTTGAATTCCTAGTATGCTGGAGATAATTGGATTTTCATTTTCTTTATATTTCACAATCATTTGTCCTGGTATATAATCATCTGCATGAACTGAAATAGAGAAAAGACTAACAAATATCATAGAAACTAGCAGTAATTTCCAAATTTTCATATAACATGACCTCATACTATTCTTTTACCCAAACTTCTCTTATTTCTGGTGTTATTTTAAATTTATTGAACATTTTCTGAAGCTCTCTGCTGTGTTCAATTGGTATAACAATTGCATTTGATCCTATTTTTTTCCCATTCATTTTTTCTAATATACCAGACATTTCATAGGTTTTATTTTTATGAATGTTTTTATAGCCAAACAATGTTCTTAGTAATCTTACCTTTTCTTTCTGTTTTATTTTTGATAATGAGTAATTGAACATAGCATAGTGTTTAATATTATCAGGCGATGTTTCAAATTTTCCATAGAGAACAATACCAATGCTTTGAATATCTGCACGCAACACTTTCCATCTATCATTATTAATGTCGCCAATAATGCATTTGATAGGATAATTTATTCCAAGCATGGACCATTTTTTTTCCGATATTAATTGAAATCTTTTATTACTTTCTCTTACAATATGATCAATATTATTGAAATTTGATTCATTTGTGTCAATAAACAAATCTATATCACTCTTTTTGTCATATTCACCTGTTGCAACTGATCCAAAGAGCAGTATTTTTCGTATTTTTTTTCTTGCATCTTTCTCATCCATTAATATTGATATAAAATCATATATATATGGTAATATTCCCTTTTTCATATTTCTTCACCCAATTCCTTTTCTATAATGTTCTTGAATTTCATTAGATTTTTTATAGCCAATTCAACAATAAGCCTTTCCTTGCTTTTTCCATAGCAAAGAAGTGTTTTGAATTCTTCTTGTTTTATCAGAAGCGGAATAATCTCTTTTTTTCTTGGAAAATCAAATTCAAAATGTTCTTTGAAAGACTTTTCAGATACAAAAAACCTAGGGTTCATATTAAATCCAGGTGAAATAAGATTTTTCTTATGAAGAAGAACAGCAAATAGATCACAGGCTGTTTCTGATGCAGCAAACCCTATAAGTTTTTGCCTTTCTACAATTAGGTCATTACGAACTTTTTCATCTATATCTTTCAGCATATCTCGTATGCTTTGTTTATGTTCTTCAATTGATGTCATAAATAAATATTCTTTCAGCGTCTTATATACTTTTGTGTTATGAATAACACATTTTATGTTATCTATAACATACTAGAATTTCCTAGGTAGATTGGTATAAATTAGCTTATAAATATTGCATACAAGAAACATTTATATATGCAGAGGTAGCCAAGCCTGGTCTAACCTTTTTGCGCATGCAAGCGCACAAAAGCGTTAGTGGAAAGTACGCTTCCGCAATAAAGGGGTTACAGAAAAAGGCGCTAGGCTTAGGACCTAGTTGGTTAGTCCATTCGCAGGTTCAAATCCTGATCTTTTTTCTTTAAAAGAAAAAAGTTAAGGTTCATCAAAAAAGAATCTTCAGTTCTAATGAACTGATTATATATAAAAGAAGATCAGGTGAAATTCCTGCCCTCTGCATCTAACCCTTTTCTTTTGTGAAAAGAAAAGGTTAAATGTTACCCAAAAGAAAACAAAGAATTGCTTTGTAGATAGTCACGACATTTTTATCTGATGAGTAAATTGATGTGTTTGAAGAATTTCTCAGCATTTTTGAGACTTGCCTGTTGCAGGTCCTAGGTTTGCCTGGGGCAGTTTCTTATAGGTAAATATTCCTCTTTTACTTTTCTCTTTTTTGAATATGCCTAATAATTCATCTGCTTTGATTACAACATCTCTATATATTTCCAGTAGTTCTTTGTCTATCTTGCCAATAACAACTAGTTTTTCAAATTCTTCCAATGTTTTTCTATGTTCTTCTGGTGGTTCTGTTACAATTTCTTTTGAAAGCAATAAAGCTTTTGCAGAATAGAATATACAATAATACGAATTACTAATGACGTTACTGAAGAATGTAGTATCATGTCCTATTTTGAGATAGGATTTTAGGTTGTCATCTAATGACATCCTAAATATGTTTTTGGCTAATAATAATTCGTTGTCAGCTCTTTCCAGATATTGTTTAGTTTTTGAATCCATTTTTCCACCCTTTTTTTAATAGTTCATAAAAACAAACTGGATTGTAAAAAACAATATAATTCCTGAAAATGTCTTTGCCAATGTTTTCCTCGTCCATTTTCAACATCTTAAAAAATTCTTTCTCTGTTATAATATGGTAATCTATTTCAATAACATGTTTTCTCTTCATAGTTTCTATATATGGAATAATGTTCTTTCTTATTTTCTCGTTCTCAATAAATATTGCTATATCAAGATCAGATTTTTTTGTTGCTTTTTCTTTTGCATAGCTTCCGAATATCACCAGTGAAAACAGACAGGTTTTTTTCATTACAGCATGCTGAACATCATATAGAGCATTTAGTAATATTGGTTTTGATTTTATTTCATATTCTATGAGAGCAAGATATGTGAATGTTCTGTTGTTTTCAATATTAAGCGAATAAAGATTTGTTTTCCCAATTTTTCTAACTTTTATGATATTTTCTTTTATGAGGACTATGAGAGCTTTTTGCAATTTGTTATTAGAAGATTCCTTTGTTTCTTTTTTGATATCACTGAATGTTATTTCTCTGAATATGTTTGGTAGAAACACTCTCAGGAATTCTAATTGTTTCTCTGTTATCATAATACCACAATTATGGTTTATATATACCAATAATATGGTATTATATATATTTAAAGATTATACGTCAACAGAACATTATATTGGAAAAGGCGCTGACGTCAGAACAGTGACACATGTTGCAGGCAGGAATACTATGATTGATTTTATCGGCAAAGAATTTGATGATAATATTAAGGTTTATTGGAAGATGACTAGGTAGAATAATTGTTGTGTTCTTAGATATTCTTAAGAAAGTTTTAGAATCATGCTGCTTTATCAAGTTCTGTTTCATAGTATTGTTTTCTTAATTCAATAACATCTTTGTTTCTTATTTCTCTATATTTTTGTAATGAACCACCTAGTGCATGTACTATAATGTTGTCTGAAAAGAATTCTGCTGTTGAGATTACTTTTATTCGTGTTTTTTGTTCATCAGTTAGTTCATGATAAACATCATCAGTTGTATATAATGTTGCATTGTTCTCAACACAAGCGTTGTATAATTTGTTCATTGTTTCTCTTTCTTTTTCAATACCAGCTCCTTTTGAACAATCAGGATGTGATATAAGCACTATAAATTCTTCGACACCAAATTCATTTCTAAGATAATTCATGTCACCTACTGATGTTCCGCCTGTTCCTACAATATCATCTACTAGTATTGCTTTTTTATATTTTTTGAGATGTTTTTTAAGACGATCGTCTACAAGACAGCCATCGATTTGTGTTACATCTGGAGCAGGTCTTGCTTTTAATATAACACCTTCTCTTAAACCAAGTATTCTACTTACACCTGATGATAATGGTCTTGCTCCATAATCAGCACCAAACACAACATATTGTGCTAGTTTATCTCTGTAGTTTTCTATTACACTTTTTGTTAATACAGAATTATATGAAAGAATGCCCATTGAACACCTAGGGGATGATGTTGTAGATGCTTCTGAAAAATGAACATCTGCTATAAAATAATCTGAATAACCTGCTAATTCACAAAGTTCTGCAAAATCTTCAGCATCATGCGATTCTTCTCTATCTACTTTATGTTGTCTTAATAAATCTACAAATGGGTTTATTAAGAAAAATCTACTATCAGATGATTTTCTTGATAAGTTTCTACCCATTCTATATGTTAATAGATAATGAATATCTTTATCAGTAAATTGTTGATGAAATAAATACACATGTTGCATTTTCATGCTATCAAGAAATCTGGATTTTGCACCACTGTTGCTAAATCTTATAAGGTCAATGTATGATTTCTCAAATGGTCCTATTCTACATTTATCTCCATTACAAAGATAGTCAAAGAATTCTTTATTTTCAAATATACCTTTTATATTTTCATACACACGTTCTGCTAAATCTGATATATAATGCCCTGAACTATCCCTTGGGGCTGATATTGTATAATTACTAGAATATCGTGGAATCACAAATCTTCTTGGTTTGTCAGCTGTTGATGGAATTTCTCTTCTGCAAAGTTCAAGTGTTTTGGTAAGACTAGTGAGCAAATAACCACCAAATTACATTAACATTGTAGGGAATTGCTTATAAGCATTTCTAAATTGCTAAAAAGTGTGTATTATTCTTTTTATATTAGGTAAAACAGATATATTGTAAGAACAATTATGAAGTATATTCGATTTTTTAATGAGGTTGGCATAAAGGATGTGGCGTTGGTTGGTGGCAAAAATGCTTCTCTTGGTGAGTTGTTGAAAGCAGGACTGCCTGTGCCAGATGGGTTTGCATTGACTGCATATGCATATCAGGAGTTTATACATCATAATAGATTGGATGAAAAAATAAGAGTTATTCTAAAAGGAAAGGGAAAAAATATTAATCAGCTGCAGAGTGCTGGCCATGAGATAAGAAAGATGATAAAAAATGGTTCTTTTCCAAAAGAGATGAGAAAAGAGATAACAGAGTCTTGTAATAAACTAGGTTCTAGTAGAGTAGCAGTTCGTTCGTCAGCTACTGCAGAGGATTTGCCAGATGCATCATTTGCAGGTCAGCAGGAGAGTTATGTTAATGTTCAGTCAAGTGAGGTATTGGAAAAAATAAGAGACTGTTTTGCATCGTTGTTCACAAATAGGGCAATATCCTATAGAGAGGATAAAAAATTTGATCATTTTTCTGTTTATCTGAGTGTTGGTGTGCAAAAAATGGTGTATTCTGATGCAAGCGGTGTTATGTTTACACTAGAGCCAAATTCAGGAAATCCAGGATTTATTTTAATAGATGGTGCATGGGGATTGGGTGATTATATTGTTCAGGGAAAAACAGATCCAGATAGATATCTTGTTCACAAGGCAACTTTGTCAATGATAGAGAAAACTCTAGGTGCAAAAAGAAGAATGGAGATTAGAACAAAAGAAGGTGTGATGGGAAAGGATGTTTCATCTGAAAAACAGGCTAAGTTTGTATTGGATGAAAAGGATATTATAACTTTAGCAAAATATGGTATTGCCATTGAAAAGCATTACAAAAGACCAATGGATATTGAATGGGCAAAGGAAAAGGGAGAGATGTTTATATTACAGGCAAGACCTGAAACAGTTTATTCGCAGAAAAAGCCTGTTTTCAAAGAGTTTTCAATAAAAACAAGTGGTAATCCATTGTTAGAAGGAATTGCTATTGGTAGATCTATTGCTAGTGGTGCTGTTAATGTTATCAATGATGCAAAGGATATTGATAAATTTAAAAAAGATTCTATACTTGTCACAAGAACAACTAATCCAGATTGGGAGCCAATTATGAAAATGTCTTCTGGTATTATCACAGAAGTAGGTGGTAGTACAAGTCATGCTGCAATTGTATCCAGAGAATTGGGTATACCATGTATAGTTGGTTGTCCAGGAGCTACAAAGAAGTTGAAAAATAGTCAAAATATTACAATTGATTGCACAGGTGAACAGGGAAAAATATGGTCTGGCTTGTTAAAATATAGTGTAAAGGAGCACAGTCTTTCTGAGCTGAAACAGACTAGAACAAAAATTTATGTAAATGTAGGAAATCCTTCTCTTGCTCTGGATGCTGCAATGTTGCCAGTTGATGGTGTTGGTCTTGCGAGACAGGAATTTATAATAACATCTGCTATTGAGGAGCATCCATTGGCTATGATAAAACAAGGAAGAGGAGATGAATATGTTGAAAAATTATCTCAGGGAATTGCAAAAATAGCAGCTGCATTTTATCCAAGACCTGTTGTAGTAAGATTGAGTGATTTTAAAACAAATGAATATAGGGGATTGAAAGGTGGTGAAGAATATGAGCCTTTGGAAGAAAATCCAATGATTGGATGGAGAGGAGCATCTAGATATATTAGCCATGGATTTGAAAAAGCATTTGCACTAGAATGCCATGCTCTTAAGAAAGTTATCTATGATATGAAATTGAATAATGTTATTATAATGGTTCCATTTTGCAGGACAATTAAAGAGGCTACTGAGGTTATTAAGGAATTGAATAAGTTTGGTTTAGGAAAGGCAAAACGTTATGTAATGGCAGAAATACCAAGTAATGTTATTCTTGCAGATCAGTTTTCAAAGCATTTTGATGGTTTTTCAATAGGTTCAAATGATCTTACACAACTGACTTTGGGTATTGATAGAAACAGTGAATTGGTTGCACCTTCTTTTGATGAACGGGATGAGTCTGTTAAGAGAATGATTTCTATGTTGATTAAAACAGCACATAAATATAAAAGAACAGTGGGTATATGCGGAGAAGCACCTAGTAATTATCCAGAGTTTGCTGCATTTCTGGTAAAAGAAGGAATTGATTCTATTTCTGTACAAACAGATGCTGTGTTTCATATAAAACTTTTGGTGGCAAAGCTGGAGAAGAGATAGTCTAGTATTTTCCATTACTATAAAAAGCTTGGGACATATTCTTATAAATAGCTAAACTTAGTAGTTTAGTTATTTTATGTGATAAATATGTTTAGCGCGGTTTTAGAAGATACAGGTATTCTAAGGGAAAGTATGGCATCTATAGCAGAATTGATAGATGAGGCAGAGCTTGTTATTAGACAGGATGGGATTAAATTAGTTTCATCTGACAGGGCTGTTGTAGTTGTTGTCGATTTCTTTTTAGATAAAAGTGCTTTTAGGGATTATAACTATGACACAGATATGAGAGCAGGTGTAAATCTATTGAATTTATTACGTATATTGAAAAGAGCAGGAACAGATGACCTGCTTGAGATAAAGGTTGATAAGAAAATAGAACTTAAGTTCAAAGGAAGTAGTTCTAGAAAGTTTACACTTCCTATCATAGAGGTTTCAAATGATGAATTACCTCCTATAGATAAATTGGATTTTGCATCTTCATTTGAGATTGATTCATCTGCATTGAGCAATGCTGTTGATGATGCAGATATTGTGTCAGATACATTGCTATTTTTAACAGCAGATAATAAGGTCATAATAAATGCAGACAGTGATCAGTCTGCTGTTGAACTGGAGATAACAAGTCTAAAGGATTTTAAATCATCAGAAAGTTCTAGGGCAAGATATTCTATTGAGTATCTTAAGAAAATAATTAAAGCAAAAAAAATGTCTGATTTTACATCAGTTGCATATTCAACAGATTATCCAATGAAGATTGTGTTTAATACACCAGGAAAAGCAAGATTATCATTTATTCTAGCACCACGGGTTGAGGAGTGATGAAAAGAGTAGCAGAAATTATTGGAGTTGGAAAAGAATTCGTAAGACATATTAAAAACCAAGATTATGCTTCTGCTATTTCTGTATGTGATTCAGATATGTTTAGTGTTGCTGCCTATCTTCGTTGTCTGGGCAATGAATCTCTTCAAAAAGCTTATACTGCATTATCAGTTTGTGGAGGAAGAGGTCCGGAAACTGCAGAAGAATTACTTAGGAAATATGATGAACAAGGAGACGTTATGCGTATGATGAGTAGTCTAATAAAGAAAATGCCAGAAATTTTTAAACCTTCTTCAGAAGATTGATGATATAGTGATGTTATGAACGAGTGTTTATTCTGTAATATTATAGCAGGAAAGATTCCTAGTCAGAAGATATGGGAAGATGCTGAACATGTGGCTTTGTTGGATATTTTTCCAATTGTACCAGGTCAGGTATTGGTTATTCCTAAAAAGCATTTTAACAGTTATATTTTTGATATGCCTGAGGAGGATTTTAAGAAATTGATGCTGGCTGCAAAAAAGGTTGGTAAAATGCTTGATAAATCATTGAATGTAGAACGTACTTTAATGGTCCTGGAGGGATTTGGTGTAAATCATGCTCATGCAAAACTTTATCCAAATCCAAGAAATGCAACAGAAGGTTATCTTGTGCCAGTTGGTAAAAGACTTGCTGACGAGAGTTTAAAACAATTGGCTGATTTGATTAAAAGTAGGCAGTGATTATTATTTAGTCTTTGGATCATATTTTGCCAAGAGTTCTGGACTGTTCATATCTACAAAAATTGATTCTATCTCAGCAGATGTTATCATATCTATACATTCTTCTATTGCCTTTTTTCTATGGGTTCCAATATTATATATTATTGATATTGCTGATACTGGAGAAAAATCATAGTTTGATTCAATTATAGGAATATGATGTGGAAAATCCCTTTCTATATCAAGTACCTCAATATATGAATTGTTTTTCTTACAGTGTTTTGCATCAGGTAGTAATGCTTTGAGATCAGAATTGGATTCATATTCTTTGTATCCATTTTTTTCCACAATATCAACTGCTTCTGTAAATGGAATTTTTAGATAAAAGAAAAGATTATCTGCCAATTTATTAGATTTAGCTGTTCTAAGGTATTCTTGAAATGATGGTATAGACATATGTACTAGAAAGGCGAGAAGCTTTTTATTCTGCGTTTTCTTGGTTCTTTGCTTCTGGTTTAGGCTCTGGTTTTGGTGGAAGATCTGCGTTTATGTTTAGTTTGCTCTGGACTTCCCAGAATTGTTCATCTGTCATTTGATATCTTGGAATTGTGAAATTTATCCTATCATTTGGAAATCTTGGTAATATGTGGATGTGTAGATGGTCTATTATCTGACCAGCCATACGACCATTATTTAATATTATATTAAGATTGTCTGTTTTTAGCTCTTTTTTTATTTTTTCTGAAATTAGTTTAACAATTTCTATTGTTCTTCTTAGATCAAGGGAATCTATTGTAAATATTGATTCAGTATGCTTTTTTGGCACAACTATGACATGGCCAGGAGAAGCTGGGTTTATATCTAATATGGCTATGTTATTTTCATCTTCGTATATTTTTCTTGATGCTACTTGATTATCAATTATTTTGCAGAATATACAATCCATAAAATCACTAAAATTATTAGGGATTAATGTTATTTAAAATGATAATAGTTAACTTTGCTAAGTTATAGTACAAGACATAACTTTCTAGACTTAATAACATAATATTTATGTCTTGTACATACATGGAGAAACAAAGTTTCTCCTGTACGAGTGAAGTTTCACTTCACTCTGTATAGTAAGGACAATATATCATACTCTA
>JAZDMZ010000107.1:0-5173 GCA_043800495.1 Candidatus Aenigmatarchaeota archaeon | reverse complement strand
AGAGATGTGCAAGATCAATACAAAAACTGCATTTGATTTCTTTTGCCAGTCTTAGAGTTTCCTCAAGACTACCAAGTGCACTATGTTTTCCTGTTGTCTCAGGACAAAGAATTGCATTCCATGAACTTTCTTTTATCCTATCATGCATGTCTTCCATTGCTATTCTGGTTTTCTGATAGACTTCTTCTTTATCAGCTTTTCCAAAATAGGCTGGGTGAAATACTATTTTCGTTGGATTATTTTTAGAGCCAAAATAATGACCTCGTTTACATGATTCAAGAATGCGTGTTTTACTTGCAGCTATCTTTTTTGTTTCAACTGATGCTAGATTAATGTAAAATGGTGCATGTATGCTTAGTTCTATTTTATTTTCCTTAGCAGTTTCAGCAACTTGTTTTGCTAAATCAAGAGACATGGCTATGCCATGGGAAAACTGAACTTCCATTGATTGTAATCCCAATTCTTTAATCATTGGAATACCAGTGAGTGTATTTCCTGTTGGTGAGCCTGCTGGTCCTAGATTAATTCTCATAATATTACTTAGAATCAGCTAATAATAAACTTTAATATTTTAAGATGAATTATGATTTATAGGGTGTTTTTATTAGAATTGATGAACATATGAGAAAAATGGCTCCTTTGGTAGAGAAGAGATCATATAATCAGACTGAATTGGAGAGATTGGGATTGAAAAAAACAGCTGAGAACAGAGTACTTGCTTCATATAGTCAAGGAATGACAGTACCAGTTAAAACAAAAGTATCTATTGAAGTCGTAGATGTTGAAATTAAATATGTTTTTACGAGAAAAGATGATGGATATTTACCATATGTGGTATTGTATCAAAGGCTATGATTTACTATAGTGCAAGACATAACTTTCTAGACTATATATGATATTTATGTCTTCACATACATGGAGAAACAAAGTTTCTCCTGTACAAGTGAAGTTTCACTTCACTCTGTATAGTAAGGACAGATTATAATATAACTCTAGATAGTTCTGTCCATTACTATATATGCTAAAAAGATCGTGGTATTGAAGATTGATGTGTTTTGCACTTTTCTCCACCAACATCACCATTTTCAGATGCATTGCAACCACTGGCTGTCATATATTTTGAAATTTCTTTTCTATATTCATCAGCTTTATTATCACCACGTGCTAATGCAGCTTTGTATTGTCCAAAAGCCATTGTGCACATTCGACAGGCTGTTCTCATGTCATATTGCGTAGAAGGCGTTGCTCGTTCTTCTATAGCTCTTTTTAATATTTCACTTAGATACAAAAAAACACCTTTCTATACTAAGCATGTCAGAACTTTATTAATCTTTTGAATCTCTCAATTATACTAGAAATCTTAGAATAAGTACTAGAGCTGCAAATCCTATGCTAAAATATATAACATGTTCTGGGTTTATTCTAATCTGAGATTCTTCTTCATCAAAATATCTAATCAACCCAGCTGTACTCATTGGTGCATATTGTCTTTTTTCTGCCATAATTGTCATAATTACTTATCAAAGAAAATATTTATAGGTGATATGATAGAAGAATATGGTGATTTTTCATGATTCATCCAACAACCAAAAGCAATGCCATCATAGCTATTCCTATCACAAAGGCAATTAGTTGTAAAAGAGATATTCTTGTTCTAACCTCTTTATGAAGTTCTGGAATAAGATCTGCACAGGCAATGTAGATAAATCCACCTGCTGCAAATGGAATTAGGAAAAATGAAAATGTTTCTATATTGCCTAATAAAAGAACTACAACAGCTCCTAAAATTGCTGTCAATGCTGTGAGAAAATTGAACAGTAATGCCTTTGTTCTTTTCAGACCACTGTGCATCATTATACTAAAATCTCCTATTTCCTGTGGTATTTCATGTAAAATAACTGCTAATGTGGTTGCTATTCCTAATGGTACACTAACTAGAAAACTAGCTGCTATTATCATACCATCTATAAAATTATGAACAACATCTCCTGTTATATTCATATAGGCAAGTGTGTGTTCGTGTTTTTTACATCCTATATTATGGCAATGACGCCAATGTATGAATTTTTCAACAATAAAGAATAATATAATTCCTGCTAGAACAGATAGTGATATTTCGAGTGTAAACCCTGCTTCAGTTGCTTCTGGTAGTAAATGGATAAATGCATCTCCTATCAGTGCACCTGCTGCAAAACTAACAAAAAACATCAACAGTTTATTCAGTTTTTTTAGATTTATTGCAAATGTTATCACTCCTATCAATGAAATCAAACTAACAACTAGAACAGCTACTAGTGTATATATCCAGGTCTCAATCATAGATATTCTATTGATTCTAATGTTTTTATAGTATGATTAGAAAAACAATTTAAACAAGTGGAATAATATATTGGTGTGGGATAATGAAATTTTAAAACCACTTGAATAGAATAAGGTTTTAAAAATGCTAGAAGGAATGAAATTCCTTCTTATTTCCGAAACCCAATTGTGATAAAAATAAAATAGTATGAGGTTTCAAAAATGAAAATTTCAATACATATGATTGCTGTTATAGCAGTGACTGTTGTGATAATAGTTGCACTATCTTTCATGCTTTTTGTTAAACCAGATCCTGAAAAAGTTATGATTGATGCAATAGAAAAACAAATCAATCTTACAGATTATACAACAGAATATAATCTTTCTTATAAAACTAAATCAGGCGGTGTAGCATTGGATGCAAAGGGAACAATAGTTGTTCTTAAAAATAAGGATGCAACAAAGGTTACTTTATCATTGAATACATTTGGTGAAAAAATACGAATAGATCAGTATCAGGTTGGGAATCAAACAATACAATGTATGAGCTCTTTGTTAAACACCACTTGTCAGATAAGTGATAGTGATTCAATACCTGTGAATACTCCGCAGGAACAGGCTAGGGCATTGAGAGATCTCATTGATCAAAATGCGCTAAAGCTAGAATATATTTCAGAGAAAAACATTGCAGGAAGAGTATGTGATGAAATAAAAACCTCCTATGATCCTGTTCAGGCAGGTGTTGGCGAGACCAGTGAAAATATTGATGTTGTGCTTTGTCTTGATAGGGAAAAGGGTATACCACTTGAAATGCTGATGAATCTAGCTCTTACAGCAGAGGATAGTCTTGATGTTAAGATGACACTTACTGATATAGCATTTGAAAAGGTTTCTATATCAGTTCCTGAGGTTTCGTAAAATATCTTAGAACTAAGCTACTGATTGTCTGAGAATATCATACGTATTCATCAATTCATCGTATATCTGCCCTAATTCTGATGTAGTTTGCCTTTTTGATAATGGATTTAACGGTATAAGTAAGTTTGTAGAATGAGTTCCAATAAATAGTTGTTTTCCTGTTTCGTTAGGAAAATATGGTTTAAACTGTTTCATTTTACTTTGTATGGCAGTAGTGAATGTGCGTTCATGATTAGTTTCAACAAGTGCTTTCATAAAACTATCAACATTTCCAATCACTGGATAAGAGATAGAAGCCGTTATGCTTGGCATTCTGTATTTTTTATCTACATCAACTTGAATTTCGTGTTTACCAATCCTATAAGTTCTAATATTAGACATACTAATCCAACTTATTATTACAGTAAAGTATTTAAACCTTTATTATGGCATGGTGACAACAATTCAGCTTAGAAGCCATTTCCAGAGAGGGATGAATTTTATTTTTTTCCCACCAACCCTTTCTTCATTTTCATAATCTTCGGTTATTATTAGCATATTTTTGCATTTCAGCTCTTTAGATGCTTTTAACAGTGAATTCGTTTCCCTTTTTTTTGTATCTGCATTGCTGATGTCATAACAAACCTGAATAAGTTGTTCTATTTTGGTGCCTTTTTTTATTAGAAAGTCTACCTCATTTTGCTGATAATCTTTCCAGTAAAATATCTCATTATTATTTTTATTGCGTTTCCTCACGAGTTCAATGCAAACAGCATTTTCATACATTTTTCCAACATTATCTGAAAATCTGAATGAAATGGAATTTATTATTCCTGTATCCATGCAGTATATTTTTTTTGGTGCTATTAGTTGGCTTTTTAATTTAAAGGAAAATCTTTCCAAAATAAAAATCAGATAAGCATTTTCAAAATATTTTACGTAATTTTTAATTGTTTCTATCTTTTTTATTGAAAAAATATTCTTTAATTTATTGAAGCTTATTTCATTTGAGGAATTTGTTATAAGATATTTTGCCAAACTTTCAATTACGCTTGTTTTTAAATTATGTCTCTGGGCAATATCTTTTATTACAATATCGCTAAATATAGATTTAACAATAGATTTTCCATATTTATAAGATTCTGGCAATCCGCCACATTTTATATATTCTATGAGAAGTTTCTCCATTCTTGCTGCAGTTTTTGTTGTATATATTTCATTTTTTTCTATTTCTATATTTTTGTATCTGCAAATTTCTTTGAATGAGAATGGAAATAGCAAAAAGTCTATGTGTCGTCCTGTTAGATGCGTGGCCAATTCGCCTGATAATAATTGAGAATTGCTACCTGTTATTATTATTCTTTTTGTTCTTCGCAATCTATTTATGAATAGTTCCCATCCTATTACATTCTGTATTTCATCGAATACTAAATAATCGAGATCTCCATACAAATCGTAAAATGCTTTCAAAACAATATTGAGATCTTTTGTATCTATTCCATAAAGTGCTTCATCATCGAAATTTATATATCCATATTTTTTTCCGCGCATAATCATATGCGATAAAATGGATTTTCCACATCTTCTTATGCCTAATATGGCCAAAGCATTTGGATACTTGAGAAATCTCTCGAGTTTTTTTGTATTCACATCACGTTCTATTATATTTTCATTTTTAAGCGTTGTGTTTCTTTCCTTTTCCTGCTCTTGTATTATACTCTTTAACTCGGCTGTATTCATATAATTTCATTGCATTGAATAGTATTTAAAGTTTGCCGTTGCAATGGAAGACATTTGTATAATGTCTATCATCATAACGGTAGACATTTGTTATATGTTAGACCTTCTGCGTATTTAATCTGTCTATTACCGAAATCTATTTCTATATGAGCAATCCATGATATTTTGCGATTAATATGCTGACCTACATAAAATTATCGAAAAAGCCTGATTCATTTAGAAGATTTACAGGATTAAC
>JAZDMZ010000039.1:0-15770 GCA_043800495.1 Candidatus Aenigmatarchaeota archaeon | reverse complement strand
CATTATCATGAGTTTGCTCATGTATTCTAGACAAATGATTTATGCGCACTGCATCTAATTTCTCCAGTTCTCTCAAAATAATATCTGTTGTATCATCCGCACTATCATAAATCCTATTTTCTTTTATTCTCTGTATTGAATGATAAGTTTCAGGGATTCCTTCGCTCATTATTTTAAAACGCAGTTTTCTTAATGCCTTTACCTCAATTTCTCTTACCCTTTCTCTGGAAACCTTTTTTATATTACCAACTTCTTGCAATGTATGTATTTTATTGTCAATGAATCCAAATCTTAATTCTATTATACATTTCTCCATTTCAGTAAAATTGATAATAGACAGATAATCTCTAACACCATTGCAAATTTCTTCCATTGCTGCAAAATCCTGCTTCATTAATTTCATTGTATTTTCCTTAGTCTCTCTTATATACTCACCAAGACTCTTGCTGTTCAATATCTGTAAATCAGCTCTTCTAGTATAGAATAATGCATCAACATCTTTTGTGAACATATGACAAAATAATCTAATCTCAGGAAACATCAACTCTTCAATTTCTTTATATTTAATACAAACTTTATCAGCAATATATTCTATTAATTTTCCTTCTTTCTTAGATTTTAGAAATGCTTCATATTTCTCCAATTTTGCCAGACTTTCTGCTTTTCTTTTTTCAACATAATTTTCAACACATTTTTCATACGAACCACATACCTGACCAAGAAAATAAAATGAATCAGTCACATTGAGAAAATGTTCATATTTATCAGGCTCATTTTCATAGAGTTTGAGTACAGCAACCTCAAGAGATTCAGACCAACTAGCACCCATAATCTTATGATAATCACATGCATACAATATCAATTTTGTTTCTTCTTCAGTATACTCAGCCATGCGACGACCAAAATGTTTATTTGAAATAAATTCTGCATCTCTAAACGGTTTCAATACAACTGGTAAATTTGTTATTCCATATTTATCCGAAAGTTCCTTTGTTTTCATATCAAAATACCCTAAAATTCAATACAGAGAAATCTATTTAAATTGTAAATATTTGTTTCTTTCAGATAATTAATCAATACCCCAAATTAGAAACAAAATATTATGAGAAAATAAAAAAAATACGTATTCTTCAAACACCATCAAGATTTATAGTAAGAAGCATAACTTTCTAGATTTTATTTGCTTCTTACATATAGTAAGGACAATTTTATAAATAATATTGTCCATTACTATAATTAAAATCTTGGTTTTCTGTGTTTTGAGAAACAATCCTTACACCAAACCTCTCTTCCTTCAGTTGGCTTAAAAGGAACATCACATTCCTTTCCGCAATCTGAACAAGTGGCTTTATGCATTTCTCTTGGGCCTCGGTCTCCTCGATCAAAGCCTCTTCGTTGGAATGCCATTTTTATTCACCTTTTTTAAATGTAGCTGAACCAAGAACAAGAATTGTTTCTATCAAAAGAACTTACTCTGATTACTTGTCATTCATCTACTATACAAATAATACCACAGGAAAAGCATATAAAGGGCTAAAATAGTTATAATCCAAGACTGTCTACTATTGCCTCGTTTACTTCTTTGGATTTTCTGTTGTTAATTTGTCCATAGTTTCTAATTAGTCTTCTTTTATCAATTGTTCTTATCTGATTTAATAGTATTGTTGATTTTTCTTTCAGAGGAGAACTTGATTTATCTATTTCAACATTTATTGGAAACTTTTTAGAGAAAATTTTTGTTGTAATAGGAGCAATGATTGTAACAGGACTGAATTCATTTCCAATATCATTTTGTATAATCAGTGCAGGCCTTGTTTTGCCTTCTTCAGAACCAATAACTGGATCAAGGTTTACTAAAACAACATCGCCTCTTCTTATTCTCATTTTATCGCCAGTCAACTATTGAAATCAGCAGACTCCCATTCCTTATTAATTGTTTCTGTTTCTTTTTTCATCTCAATATAACCCTCTTTCATCAGCTTCTTTTTATCAGAATCTTCTCTTTTTTCAACATGAATTATAAGATCATCGTCAAGTGATATTGATTCTGCCTCAATAATACCCTTTGGAATTACAACTCCTATAGAGTTTCCCCATTTCTTCGCCTTTGTTACTGTTTCCATAATACTCACATGTATAACTTATGTATAACTATATTTAAAGATGCCTAGTTCATATATATTCTAATAGTTACCTACAGATAGTGATATATGGAAACTTATATGAATACAGCTAAATATATTGAAAAATTGAATAAGTTTAATACAGAATTATTAGAAGCCTATGACAGATATTGTACTAATCGTGAACAAAGAGATAGTGCTTTTAACAGAGTCCATGCAACATATCCTGAATATCCTCTTTATCCAGAACATCATGAAGGAGCTGTTGTGGCAAAGATACTTCTAGATTATTTTTCAGGAAATATCAAAGGTAAGAACATTGTTGATATTGGCTCTGGTTCTATTAATAGATTTAAAGAAAGTTATTTTCCTGCGATTATAATTGAATTAGGCGCAAAATATACTGGCATAACTCCTGTACCAACTCTAGATATTTCTCCAGATAATTATACTGAAGAATCAGCTGGTTATAATGTTGAAAAAGCAACTGCTGAAACATCCTTTGATGCTTTGGGTAAAGAATTTGATGCTGTTACAACTATTAGTGTTTTAGGCTGTCCTACATTTCATTATTCAGGAAAACATGATGTTGAAACCCATAAAAAAGCTCTGAAAAGAATAGTTGAAAACTTTTACAAACTCACAAAAAATGGTGGAATAAATATTCATTTTCTTCATGATGAAGAATATGTTCATACTCATGAAAATGGAATTAATTTTCTAGACAATAGACATTATATTGGTCTGACAAAAGAATTGTTTAAGCAGACTGGATTTGATATAAAACTATTTGAAATAGGTCCACGCAAACTCATAATTGTAACAAAATAATGCTATCACTTAACCATCTTCAGCATAGTCTTCAAAGGCCATGCATTGATAACATACTTTTATCAACTGATCAGATGAACTATTTCTCTAATATTTCTTTTGCCTTATTAACAAATTCAATGGCATCATTCTTTGCCATTGCTGACAGTCTTTCTTCAAAAGAAACACCAACACCATAACTTGCCCTTTCTCTCAGATTTTGTGCCTCAATAAATTGTTCTATACTTTCCTGATCCATTTGTTTCAAAACCTCAATATGTTTCTTATCTAGAATTTTATTTTTATGATAATAATACAAAATAACTCCACAAAGTGTTTCCATGTGTGATTTAGATTTGTAACCAATATTTGCCAATAATGCAAGAGCTGCATGATAAATCGCATAATAATATGCTATTGTAATCCAGTCATGAAAAGTTTGATTTGGAAAATTTTCCTTGATAACATTCCTATGAATATCAGCTACTAGAGTAGCAAAATCCAGATTATGATTTGCTTTTTCCAGATGTCTCTTACTCCATATATGTGATTCAGAAATTTTCATAACATGTCCTTTCTTTACAAATTCTTTGAATGCAATTCTACATTTACTTGAATTATTAAGCCATTCTTCATACTTTTCCTTTCTAAAACTCATGAATAAAACCTCTTAACAACATTAAGATAAGAATCAATTCCGTGTATAATCATAGCAGATTTTCTTATGTCTTTCATAAATTCATTTTCTATATTCATAATTTCCTTTTGGAATTCATCATAACTTATACCCACTGGCTCTATACTGACATTTGTTCTGCCTCTTATCTTAGTTGCTGAATTTTCAATCTTTTTCATAAGAATTGTATCAATCCGTTGATATACGAGCAGTATATCTAAATCACTATTTTTTGTCTGGTTTCCAGATACATAAGATCCAAAAATTAGAGCAATCAATGGTTTTTCCTGTAAATCTTCTATAAACGAAGTAAGAGAATCTTTTATTGTTTTTGATAATTCATTAAATCTCGCTAGCTCTACTTCATTAAGTATAGATATTATAGTTTTGCTTCCAAAAATTAACCTACATATTTTCATTCTCCCTGTTATTTTACAAAAAACAATGCCATTTTTTTCTCCCTTGTTTATATGTTTGACAACAGCAGGTAATGTAAGTTTAGCTTTCTTAGAAATATCTCTAATATGTAAGCCTTCTTTATTCAGGTACAATGCCCTGTAAATCCTTAGTTCTCCTTGTGACATCATGTTATATATTATGTATCAATTGATATATAAAGGTTTACATAACTCACTTATCATGCTCCTGTATCTATTGTATCTATTTAACTGATTTTGAACCAAAATCATAACTATTTAGAAATTGGTATAACTATAGTATATAGCACAATAAACTAGAATAATATTTGCTATATACTATATGCAGAATGCATAATTATGTTCTAATTTGTTATGCATTCTACTATAATTAAAGTTACATTCCTCAGTTCGTTGATTCTAGCTCTGCAATTACAGGCGGTTTGAACATTTGAGACAATTTCTCATTGTGCTCATATCCTAAATCTCTTTTCAACCTTCCTATTTCCTTCATTAACTCCTTAACAATGTCAAAGACTTTTGCACAACCATCGGTCACAGACCGATGGCATGCTACTGCCGAAGTTTTTGACAACCTGTGCCACCAGTTGAAAACTGGTGGAAACACGGTTTGTATAAGTTCTCTCTTGCTAAGCGCATCCAAATTATCCATGAACCAAATATTGTTTGCTGTGCATTTATTGATTTTGATACTCCAGAAATCACTTCCTTAGACTAAACAGTTACTATTCAATAATCTTCATCATCAAACATATCAGCATATTCATCCTTCTCGCTTATGCAACGAGTAGGGCATATTTCACAGATACTAAGATGCTCATCCCATGCCTCTAATACTATGTCCAATATTTCATCAACCAATTTATCATCAAGTTGTGGAAAATATAATATCACACTCTCATATGAAAAACATATATTATCAATTTCATTTGATAATTTCTTTAATATCATTGATTAGACTTTCTGCATAATTAGAAGTCAAAAAAGTCTAATTTCTGTCAAGATTTTTCACACCACAAAATTCGTGACATCCTGATTATTTTTAATCATTAACTTGAAATTTATTAGTCCCGTCACAATTGAGGTTTTGGTGTTGTATGATATCAATCTATTTCTGAACTCTTCTCCAATAATCCTGAATTTCTTTATCCGCGATATCACATGTTCAACAATTATCCGTTCTTTGCCGAGTTTTTTGTTATGTCTTCTTGCTTTTTCGGTGAGACGTCTGCCTCGTGTTTTCTTAATTGGCAAATGCGATTTGATATCTGGATAATCATCTTTGATTCCCTGATATCCTGAATCCATTCCTACTACAACATCTTCTGGAATAAACGGATTTGTTTTTTTCCAGACATTGTAATCATGTTCTCTTCCTCTATGATAATTTGATTTATGGATTATCAATCCATTCTTGTTAACAAGAACCTGTGTCTTAACAGTATGTTTCTTTTTCTTTCCAGAGTAATGTGATTTTCTTCGTCTCTTGTTTTTAGGTCTTGGTATTTCCTGTTCAGTTGCATCCAGAAATGCCTTCATTTCTGGAAAAATTTCCAGAAGCTCTTCAATATTTCCTATCTTTTTTGTCTGTTTGTGTATCTTCTCTGGCAAAGGAATACAAGCTTTAACCAAAGGTTCAAGATATCTAATATTTCTACATACATTGCTATCATTAAGATCAAAGAGATATCCAGTCAATTCATATGATGCGTAAGATCTGTAATAGAAAAGAAGCATTAACAGCCTATCTTTGACATCTAGATCAAATTTTCTGCCTTGTCCAATAGATTTTTTCCTATTTTTCCTGTCAAGCCTATTCTTTTCATGTTCTTTATATTTATCTTTGACAAAGCTGTACAGCTTGTCAAATTCTTCAACTGTCAAACCTGTAAAAGTTCTGAACGAATCTGGCTTTTTCGATAGTTTTGTGTAGCTTAGCATGTTTTTGTTATTGATTGCTGGTATAGAAATAGATTTCTGTACTAGACAGGTTAATTACGCAAGAGGTCTATTTTGCTTCTTTTGATAAATGAACTGAGAACGTAGCAAGAGATTGATCATCTACGCTATATTTTATAAGCTTTTCTCCAAGCTTTTTTTTGATTTTATTATAAATAGCCATAGATAATTCATAACAAAACCAATTTAATTTTGTCTTCTCATTTTTATTTGAGTAAAACATTTTTGGACTTATTATTGAAATCGCAGTTTTGTTTTCTTTATTTTTCATTCACATCCTCTTTAATATTTGCCAATAATATCCCTGAAATCAAACATTCTATTTCAGACAACACTTCTTCTATTCTTCCCACTTCCACATGGACATATTGCCTGTAATATATTCCACATTTCTTTCATCCATTAATATTTTCTTATCAGGAAGATTCTCAAATATCATTTCAGCAATAATTTTCGATAATTCTTTTACTTCATTATTTATCAAATCTTTTTCTGCCATAATACCACAATACAGTATATTTACTTCCTTATATCATTTAACCATCTTCATCATAGTCTTCAAAGGCCATGCATTTATAACATCCTTTTTCTCCAACCAACCACGCCTTGCCTGACTAATTCCTAACTCAAGAAAAGGATAGTGGAGCTTACTATGAGCATCTGTATCTATTGCAAATTTTACACCTGATTTTTTAGCCATTCTTATATGTTCATCTCTTAGATCAAGCCTATCAGGCATTGCATCTATTTCCAATACAGTACCTGTTGATTTAGCAGAATCTATTATACTCTCCATGTCCAGCTGAACAGCAGGTCTTTTTCCAATTAATCTAGCAGTTGGATGGAATAATATATCAACATGTTCATTTTCCATAGCATTGATAATCCTATCTGTCATCTCCTGTTTTGATTGATTAAAATTACTATGAATACCAACACCAACAATATCCAAATTCTTCAGACACGAATCCTTTATATCCAATTTGCCATTTTTTAAAATATTTACCTCAGCACCTTTCAATATTCTAATTTCACTAAGCTTGCTATTCAGCCTATCTATTTCTTTTCCTTGTTTTACTATCTTCTTTTCATCCAAGCCACCTGTCATTGCCAATGATTTTGTATGATCTGTTATTGCAATATATTCAAGTCCATAGCCTTTGGCTGTCAATGCCATCTCTTCTATGCTATCAGACCCATCTGTCCAGTCTGTCTGTATCTGCAGATCTCCTTTCAAACTACCATATTCAATGAGTTTTGGTAATTTATCATATCTGGCAGCTTCTATCTCTCCTGTATTTTCCCTTAGCTCAGGTGCAATATATTTCAACCCCAAAGCCTGGTACAGACTCTTTTCATCAACACCTGCTATATTTTTTCCATCTTTGAATAATCCATATTCATTCAATTTCATTTTCTTCTGAATAGCTATTCTTCTAAGAGCCACATTATGATCCTTGCTTCCTGTAAAATAATTCAAACTTGCAGAATAACTTTTCTCAGGAACAACCCTTAGATCAGCACCTATTCCATTATTCAATAAAACCATTGTTTTTGTTTTTCCCTTTCCATATACATTTATTACCTCTGGCATTTTTACAAAAAAAATCCATAACCTTTTCTGGTTTACTGGATATTGCAAGAATATCTATATCTCCAACAGTCTCTTTCTTTCTACGAAATGACCCTGCTACTACTACTTTTTTAACAAATGCTAATTTTTTCAATCTGTCTTCAATATCCAAAGCAAGTGACATTATATGTCCTAGCAAATATCTTCCTTTGGTTTTTTTCAAAAATTCTATTCCTTTTAAAATATTTTCCTCACTCTTTATACCAAAACCATCAAGATTACGAATCTTTCCCCCTTTCACAGCCTTCTCTAAAGAAAAAACATCCTTTACACCTAATTTTTTATAAAGAATCAATATTTTTCTAGGACCAATTCCTTCTATTCTTCTCAATCCATCCACATCAACAGGAATCTCCTTGCGCAGTCTTTCAAATGTTTCCAGTTTACCTGTTTTAATCAACTCTTCTATTTTCTCTGCAATAGCTTCTCCAATTCCAGGCAACTCCTTCAAGCCTTCAATTCCTTTTTTTCTATATAATATTTCTATATCTTCTGGAAGAGATTCAATTGTCTGGCCAGCTCTTTCATAGGCTCGTATTTTAAAAACATTCTCATCCTTCATCTGCAAAAACAAGGCAATATCATACAATATCTTTGCTATCTCTTCATTCCTAATACAAACACCTCTATATACAATTAATATTCTTTTAGAGAATAAATACCCTCATAGGAGATTTTAATACACTTCTACTAATTTATATCATGTCATTCGCAGATTTTTATTCAAAATTTGAAGATAATTTTGACAGTTTTATGCTTGACAAAGCACAAAAACTAGGAAATTTTTATCAGGATAAAGCAGGCAGAAACGCAGATGAACTAAAAAGAGGCTTGTATGCTGCATCTGCTTCTAATTTTCTATATTCCAGCCATATCTCACCGCATTTAGCATTAAAATATTTTTATCCATTAATTGCAGCATTTCCTATTATTCACTGTCTATCAAACGGAAAATTCATTTCAACCTATCAAAGCAAATATAGTAAATGTATAAACATATATATATTTAACACTCTTTGTGGAATAAGTTTTTTGACAACTGGCTTAGCACATATTATTATCAACTCTAACCAAAAAGAAAAATATGAAGCAACAGTCTCAATAACTGCATATGGTGCAGGAATGTTATTATGGACACTTGCAGACTATATGAACAGATGCAAATATGATCCGCCAAAAAAACGCAAAAAAGAATCATTATCAGAAAAATTCAAAAAACTTATTGAATCACTTGCACCAAATCCATCACCAATACCTGCTCCTGTTGAATCAAGAATGTTAGAAAAACTTTATACAATGGATTAATTTAACAGCATCCTAATTAAAAAGATAATCATTTTCTACCATAGATTTTCAGTAATAACTCCTCTCTTAAATCATTCAATTCTTTTTTAATTCTGTAATTAACTCCATCATATCTAAATGTAAATGGTTTATCTTCTTTCTTTAAGTCTTCTAAAAGTTTCGAAACATTGATAGGAATACCATTAACAGTTTCTGTTTTAAAATCATCTACTATATGATAACATGGAAGTAGGATTTCTTCTCTTTCAATTTTTCCTACTAGCAAAGGAAGATAATTATCAAATTGTCTTTTAATCAAATCTGGATCAGTTGATTCAAGATATGCTGAATGTTTTCCATCAGTAAATATATCTATTCTATATACCATTTCTTGTTCCATATCCCTAATATTAATTTCAAATCCTTATAAACTTTCAGAACATTCTTTAATTATGATTGCAATAGGAATAGACCTAGCTGGCAAAGATACAAATCCAACTGGATTTTGTGTAATAGAATTCAATGATTCAGATAGCCTTTTAGGCTGTATAGAAAAAATAACAGTAAACCTTTTACAAACCAATGATAAAATACTGGAAAAAATAGCACAAACAAATCCTCATATAATTGCCATAGATGCTCCTTTTTCCAAACCATTAAATGGGCCATGGAGAAAATCAGAACTTCTTTTATTAAGCAGAGGATTCAAACCAGTCTCATCCCAACTCCAAAACATGGGCATATTGGTAGACAGAGTAGTTGAATTAAACAAAGACCTTACCAATCACAGAGTAATAGAAACCTTTTCCAGAGCAATTGGACCATTACTTGAGATAAACAAAAACATGCTTATAACAAGCCTAGAAGGAAAACTAGAACAAAAGAAGTTAAACAAAGACCAATACGATGCAATACTCTGTGCACTCACTGCCATGCTTCACCTAAAAAATAAAACCGAGATTCTAGGAAACACTGAAAATGATATGATTGTATTGCCTAGAAAAATAATCTGATCACAATAATCTTAATATAGAATATACATCATCATGATGACCGAACACACGAAGTTTAACTATATTTGTTTCTTCAATTATTTCATAAGTAAGAACAAAATTCTTTAGAACATGTACACGTCGTCTGTTCTGTAATGGAAATCTCAATGGTTTAAATTGCTGAGGATTTTCAAGTATTCTAAGAATCTTTTTTTCCAATACATCTGAAAGTGTTTTATTTCTAAAACAGGCCTTCTCAATCTCTTTTTTGCAATTAAAATCAATCTCTAAGTTATATGGCATTATTTCACTTCTTAAAAACATCCTTAACAGTTTTAACTCTTACACATTGATTCTTACTTCTCTGCTCAACCTTTTTGATAAATTCTGGTTTCAATTCCATCTCATCAACCGGATGCCAATCGTTCTTATCCATCCATTCTATATCCTGATTTGTAAAAGGTTCTCTTTCAATCATTTTTTTAAGAATATTTGTTTTCTGAAATCTTTCAATCTCACTAATCATTCCCTGTCTTGCAAGTTCTGTCCATTTTATTTCTGGATGTTCTTTTATCATCTTTTCCAATTCCCCTGACACTGACAATGTTATATTCATAATACCACATAATTATGTTGTTCACATAATTATTTAAAAACAATAAAACAACATTACTTCACAGTATGTCTGGTAATGAATATCAGATTTCGAATCAATGACATTTATAAACTTTGAAAATCCTATATATCTATGAGTATCAATGCAAGAGCAGAAAGTATATGCGGTGCATATGAATTAGAAAGAATGAGACAATTGTATGGACCTGAAGTTGTAAAAAAAATATATGAAACTCTAAACAGTCCAATTGGATATGAAAAATAAAACATTGTTGAATTCTATATTATTTCATGATTAGTCATATTACTATCCCAACAAATTCTTAACAATCTCTTCTGGATTAAACTCCTTCAGATCATCATAGCCCTGACCAGTGCCTATGAATAAAATTGGTTTTTTAATTGTATAAGCTGCACTCAATGCAGATCCTCCTTTTTCATAAACATCTGTTTTTGTAAGTATAATAGCATCCACACCAACTGCCTGATCAAACAATTTAGCCTGGTCATAGATATCATTTCCTGTCAATGCATCTAGTACAAGAACTTTTATATCAGGTTTATTTACCCTGCATATTTTCTTTAGCTCATCCATAAGATTTGCATTTGTATGAGCCCTTCCTGCTGTATCAGCCAATACTAGTTTAGATCCTATTGCAACCGCATGTTTCTTTGCATCAAATATGACAGCAGCAGAATCTGCTCCATATCTATGTTTTACCAAATCCACCTTAAGATTTTTTGAATGTTCTTCCAACTGTTCTATACTTGCTGCTCTAAATGTATCTCCTGCTGCAATAACTGGTTTGTATTTTTCATATCTATGAGCAATTCTTGCCAATGTTGTAGTTTTTCCAGCTCCATTAAAACCAAGAAATATCATTAAAATAGGTTCTTTTGCCTCTTTTAACATATTATCCAAATCTATTTTTTCCTGATTAAGAACTCCAAGAACAGCACTATGCATTGCTTTTTCTATGACCTCTTCTGTCTTTCCTCTTGATATTGTCTTGCCTATCAATTCTTTTCTAAGATCATTTGTTATACAATCAGCAACCTCTAGTGCAACATCATTTTCCAACAAAGCATGATGTATATCATGAATAATATCTTTTATATCATTTTCAGATAAAACCTTTTCACCTATCTTTGTAAAAAATCCTTTTTTCTCTTTCTCCACAGGAGCTATAGCTTTTTCCATAACCACAGCAGGTTCTTCCCTAACAACAGGCTCTACTTTCTTAGTTTCTATAACAACTTCTACAACCTCTGGCTCTTTTAAAATTTCTGGTTCAATAACAACTTCTGGTTCTTTAACATGTTCTGGCTCCTCTACCTCAGAAATCTTGATAACTGGTTTAGTGATAGATTTTTCGATTTTTGCTTTCTTTGGAAAAATCTTTTCAAAAATAGATTTTTTCTTTGGTTCAATGGTAAGAATTGCTTTCTTTTCCTCATCAATCTTCTTTTCAATTTCTTCTAATTCCTTTTTCTCTTTCTCAACCTCTTTTATAATACCCTTTTCTGCTTCTATAACATCTTCTATCTCATGGATTAATTTAGTATCATGTTCTTTCTCTGCTTCTTCAAGCATTTTTTTACCTTCATCTATTTCCTTTTCCACCTTTTCCTCAAACTTCTCCAATTCTTCTACTTTTTTATCTATCTCCTGATCAATCTTCTGATCAGTCTCAACAAGATCGTCTATCAAATCTTCTTTCTCAGTTTCAGAAATCTTAACTAACTCTTCTTTTACCACACTTTCAACAATCTCCTTTTCCTTTACCAACTCCTTCTCAATCACGTCCTCTTTAACAGATTCTTCTATCCTAGTTGACTTAGAAACAATCTTCTCCTCAACTGGCTTTTCTTCAATCTCAAACGGTACAGGAGGTTCAATGGATTTAGGAACTTCTTCCCTAGTCACAGCCATTTCCTTATAATCTTCTGTTTCAATCTTTCCAGAAACCCTATTGATAACTTCTTTCAACTTTTTCTTTAATAATCCAAACATAAAACCACTATTATTATACAAATTCTCTTGTGGAATTGCTATAAACAATAATCCAATAGAACTATTTTAAAAGACTAGAATAAAAAGCTGATAGAATTACACTTTCTCTAATTTACCAACATTTACAAAATATCTTTCAATGAAACAAGGGCTTTCATTGATTTTATTCAGGTAAAAATGTTGAACTACTGAGCTCTCTGCATCATCTCTTGTAATTGAGGCTCAAGATGCTTTAACTGCATATTCAGACTTGTCAACTCCATCATAATCTGGTTACTTGTTTTTTCCAGTTCATTTTTCCTTTTCTCTAACATTACTAAAGCCTCCTCGGTTGTCTTTTTTCCAAACACACCAGAACCAAGCTCTATTATAATCTTATCATGTTCAGTTATTCCTGCACTCATAAAAACCTGAGAACCAAGATTTGTCAAAAACTCATTTCCTTTTTTCATTTTAGGCAACTCTCTAACAGCCTCCATTGTAACACCTATCTCTTCTAGCTTTGCATCAATAGCATTGTTCTCTTGGGTATAGACAGCAGAATATTGCTTCATTATCTCATACTGCATGTAAAGCTGTTGCATTTCCTGCTTTTCCTTATCACTCATCTCTATTTTTTCATTTTTAATTTGTTTTCCCATCATACCACTTATTTTGAAATTTATACATGGTTGAACCATGTTCAACCTGTATATAGTGAAAGACATAATTATCTGGAATATATTACATGTCTTTCACATATAGTAAGAACAATGTATTATAATCTAAATAGTCTTGTTCATTACTATAGTCAACAACAAATATAATATTGATTCTTTTGTTGCATGACTATAAAAAGCCCAAAGATTCTGTAATTCTTCCTAATTCAGGCCCTGATGTTGTCTTTGATGTGATAAATCCAGTACTATTTGCTATTATTCCTGCTCCTGGATAAGGACTACCAAATGAAACCGTACCTATGTTTAAACTAACATTCAATGCCTTTTCTATCACACCTACTTCCTTATCAGTCACATCTGGATGAACAAGACAACCCTTATTTGTAGCAATTCCCAATGAACCAACCAAATCCAATTTTGCTATTTTACTAATAACAACATCGAGTGAAAAAAACTTTTCTATGGCATCCTTATGTTTTTTCAACACACCTGACAAAACAATTCCATTGTCATTCATAAGAACAAAATTACCAAGAGCATAGTTTGTGTCTATTATCTTTGTCTTGAAATCAAACCTTTTTCTAAACTCTTCAATATCATCATTTTGTATTATAGATGGTAGAATCAATCCACTACTATTTCCAGCTCCAAACAATTTTGCCAAATTAATATCAAGAAATGTAGCAGTATATACCTTTATATTAAGCATCTCTCTTATCTGCTGCTTTATTTTTTTATTCCCAAATCCCAATAAACAGAAAGAATCTGTTGCAAATCCATACAATCCTATATTATTATCTCCTTGAAAATCCATTTGATTAAAAAATCCACTCATTTTTAAAACACCCTACAAGTTTCTGTTTCGAAAATCAGAAGGAATTTTATTCCTTCTCTAATCTTTAAAACATTATAATATTCAACTGGTTTTTAAAATCCTATTTTTAAAACATTATCCTATAATTCACACATTACCCAAAAATATAATAGATTTTATCTTTTCTCTATATCTCTCATATCGTGGTCTTTTTACCCTATGAAGTTCAATCTCAACTTCAGTACCTATACTAATATCCACAACCTCTTTAACATCATCTTTTGTTATCACTTCGACAACATCTGGATAATGCACACCTTTTTCCTCTCTTATTACCCAGCAGATTATTTTATGGGTTTTGTCTTCATCCTTTATATAGAGCACTCCAGGAGCAAGTTTTACGTCTATCCATCGTCTTCCGCTTAATAAAATATGTTCTAACCGCTTTGTTTCAAAATCCTTCATATCAATAGGGGTATCAATCCGTATATTTATAGTTCCTTTGTATGGTGCAAATCCCAGCACATTTCTTAGCCTATGATAATATCTTTCAATAAGAGGCCCTCCTCTTAGCACACCAGGTATTACCTTTCCTTTCACAATCATAACTATCAATAATAATTTTATTCACAGCATATTTATAGCTAGAACAAAACAAGAAGAACACTATCAATAAGGCATATCCATATTAGTATTAACTAACCATAGAAAATTATCTTCAGGATACGGGAAAACTTTTCTTTTCCATCTACCTTCCTTTTTTCTCTTCTGTCCACTATCAAAAGCATCTTGAAGCTCTCGTGACAAATTACTATAATTTTTTATTTTCTCTCCAGCAAATCCTTTCATATACAGTCTTTGTTCTGGTGTATAGTTTTTATCAAATGATTCATAGGTTGCATGAAGATAAGGATCCCAATCAAAACGAGCAAAAAAATATGTTTTTGGCATCTTTTCACAAGATTGTGCAATAGCATCCCATCTTTCTTTCTGCACTAAATACATAGCACATTCTCTATCATTCTCATCATCACAACACGATGATCTATATTCTGCTTCTGGAAAAAGATTTCTTACCTTTAACACATAAACACCTTTTAGAAACATTAAATGACAAAATATTTAAATCAATCTATTGCTCAACAGTTCTTGATTTTGTATCAACAGTATTTAATCTAGGAGCCTCTGTCTGTGTTTTTGTCTCTCCTTCCAGCTTCTTTTCTTCTTCTGCTTTCTGCATCGCCTTTGCTCCCATCCTTGCTTTTAGCTGATCCATCAGCTTTTCCTTTTTCTTTACTTTCATTGCTACAAACTCTTCATATTCTTTCCCAAGAAGTTCTGCCTTAACAACATCATCAGCAATTATCACTTTTATTCTTACCATAACAGGTGGTTTTTTAGGACCCTGTTTCCAAAGAAGAGTATTAAGATGTCTTCCTATTTTAATATTATCTTTTTTTGTTTGATTTTTCAAATATTCTCTAATAAGATTCATTGCATAATTTGCTCTCCTTATACCGCACTTCTTATACGCTTCTCTAAGTGGAATATTAAAAACTTTTTCAACTGGTTCTGCCATTTTTGATACCTCTGTTATTTTTTATTATTATATCTGAGTTTGAAAAATTAAATAGCATTTATTTCCATTTATAGCAAGCCAATAAAGTAATCCGGTATTATATTTCATTGATTGCTATACATGGTGAACTCTATGAGTTCACCTGTACAGGCTGAACTATGTTCAACCATGTATG
>JAZDMZ010000031.1:0-3954 GCA_043800495.1 Candidatus Aenigmatarchaeota archaeon | reverse complement strand
TTTCTTATGATATTATTCATATTTGCATATATTTATGCTTATTTGCATAAGGCAATGCATAAGTAATTTAAGGATTGGAGATGAATTAATAGCACAGCTGTTTGTAGTGCAAATGGTTGTGGAAATAGCTAAATTCGATCAGTTTGATGCATTTTATGCATAGGTTTGTTGAATTTAGTCATTGTAAAATAAAAATGATAAGGTGATAAAAATTACGAATGAATTGTGTTCATTCTATTTTCATCACCCAATAAAAATGATAAGGTGATAAAAATGAAAAAAGGAAACTTCCTCTTTACATCAGAATCAGTTACCGAAGGTCACCCTGACAAAATCTTTGAGTGATTGCTCAAGATGTTAAAATTGTGTGATTATGTAAGTGATGCGATTTTAGATGAGATGCTAAAACAGGATCCTAAGTCTAGGGTTGCTGTCGAGACACTAACAACAACAGGGTTGATTGTTGTAGCAGGAGAGGTTACAACAAGGGCAGATGTTGATGTACAGAATGTTGTGAGAAATATCATAAGAGAAATTGGCTATGATAAACCTGAATATGGATTTGATGCAGATCAATGCGCTGTTTTAGTTGCAATGCATGGTCAGAGTCCTGATATATCACAGGGTGTTACAGAAGGAGAAGGGCTGCATAAAGAACAGGGTGCTGGTGATCAGGGTTGTTTAAAAAAAGGAACTCTTGTCAGAACATCTAAAGGATTCAAACCTATAGAAGAGGTGAAGACAGGTGATTTTGTTGTAACACATAAAGGTTTGAAAAAGGTTCTTGAATCAAGAATGACAGGAATTAAGAAAATTATTAAAATTAAGTTGTCTAATGGAATGGTTCTTGAATGTACTCCAGATCATAGAATTTTTTGCTGCGACAGGTATGGGGGGACTTATTGGAAAGAAGCTTCTAAATTAGGTGAAGATAATTTTGTCTGTACTTTAAAGCCTTCAGATATGTTTTCAGATGATTACGAGTGTTCTGATCTAACACGTGAGGATTTATTTACAAAACATAACCACAAAATATATGGTCCTGGGAGTTTGGTTTTGGATGAGGATGTTGGTTATATTACAGGAGAGCTGATTGGTGATGGTTGTGTTGGAAAAACACATTCAATGGAAATATCATTTGGAAATAATCTTGATCATGTGCCATTGGTTCAAGACAAACTTGATAGAACAATGCCAGGTCAGTGGCGAGTGATTAGTGGTAAAGATAACACAAGTTTGAAAATAGATTCTCTTTTGGTTAGAAAGCATTTTGAAAAATTTGGTGTTATGTATAATAAAGCTCCGTATAAAACAACACCAAAGGCTATTTTTTCATCACCGCCTGTTGTTATGAAGGCGTATCTAAGAGCCTTATTTGATAGTGATGGTACTATAGTTTCTAATACAGGTAGGAATGAGAGAAATATACGGATAAGGTTGGGATCTTCTTCTTATAAGCTTCTACAGGAGACTCAGTTATTGTTAAATGATTTTGGTATAAAATCATCTATTTTATTTAATATGCCGAAAGGAACATCTGTTGGAAAGGATCCTAAATATAAGTCTACTTGTGATAGCTATGTGTTGAGTTTAGTTGGTTTTGAGAGCTATCAACGGTTTGCGGAACAAGTGGGGTTTCTAGATTCTAAAAAAGTTGAGAGATTGAAAAAATTTATTGAAACCACTATAAACAAGCCTGCTAATTCCAGAGGAATTTTTTTGGTTCAGCATCCTAGAAAAGACGAGTTAATTGATGAAAAAAAGCTTGGAAAAGAATTACCTTTTGCTATAGTGTCGTTCAAATCCATAGAGAATGGAGAAGAGGCAGAAGTCTATGATCTAGAAATAGAAGATGTTCATTCATTTTCTGGGAATGGCATACTTGTTCATAATTCGATGTTTGGTTATGCATGTAATGAGACAGATGAATTAATGCCATTGCCAATTAGTTTGGCACATAAACTTACTCTAAGATTAGCAGAAGCTAGAAAAAAGGGAGAGATAGCATGGCTAAGACCTGATGGAAAATCACAGGTTACAATAGAATATGTGGATGGTAAACCAAAGAGGGTACAGACTGTTGTTATTTCAACACAGCATGCACCTGATGTGCAGTATGATGAGATAAAAACTACTGTGATTGAAAAAATAATCAAGCCTGTTTGTGGAAAATGGCTTGATGATAAAACAATCTATCACATAAATCCAACAGGAAAATTTGTGATTGGAGGACCTCCTGGTGATTCTGGTCTTACAGGAAGAAAAATCATTGTAGATACCTATGGTGGTTATGCACCTCATGGAGGGGGTGCTTTTTCCGGCAAAGACGCATCAAAGGTGGATAGAAGTGCTGCATATATGGCAAGATATGTTGCAAAAAATGTAGTTGCAGCTGGGTTGGCTGATGCATGTGAAATACAATTAGCATATGCAATTGGAGTTGCTGAACCAGTATCTGTCTATGTGAATACATTTGGAACAGGTAAGATTGATGAAGAAAAAATATCAGATCTTGTCAAAAAGCACTTTAACCTAAAACCAAGTGGAATAATAGAAACCCTTAATTTGCTAAGGCCTATCTACAAAAAGACAGCGGGTTATGGTCATTTTGGAAGAAATGATCCTGATTTCACATGGGAGAAGACTGATAAGGCAGATGTTCTGAGAAAAGATGCTGGGTTGTAAAGCCAATAGAAGATATGTGTTGCAGATCATTTATTATATTTTATTTTTTATAATTATGATTTTGTAAATAGCATAGTTTTTAAAAGATTGGAGACTAAATATAATTTAGTGATGTTATGAGTTATCAGCCATTGAATCCAGATGAGGAAGTGTCTGATTCTCAATTGGCAGCAACAAATTATCATGCATATATACAAAGGCAAAATGGCAGGCAAAAAATAGCTGATCAGAATCAGATACAAGGTTATGAAAAAGATTATGTTGATGGCAGTACCTACGCAAGTGAGTAGTGTAATCAAAATCTTCTATAGCAATTATCGCAATTAATGACACTCTAATCCTAGAATATTATAAAAAACAGATTTCTGATACCAGATCCATGAATTTATACAAAGCTTTAGCTAGAAGACTTTGCCAAGTGATTCTAGTTTTCTAAGAACAAATCTTTTCAATTTGTATACAGGCATCATGATGATACTGATCGACTTGTATAACATTCTTGATGCAATGAAATTCAGAAATATCCAAACGTTGTGCAACATAACAGCCATGAGATAGTAGAGAAACCTAAGCCCATAATCTCTAGAACTGGTCATTGCAAGAAATTTGTTCCTTACTCTATTATTTGTCTCAATTCCCCAGCGTTTTCTGTAGTGTTCTGAGACTTCCTGTGGTTCCCAATCTAGATTTGTAATAAATCCATGTATTACTTTCTCGCCTTTTTTATTCATTCTTTCTACAAGAGCAAGTTTCACAGAAACTTGCTCCTTTTTTCCAGATGTCATTATGTGGTCTACGACAATTGGTAGATTGTCTTTATGCTGGTTTTTTAATCTTGTCACTTCTGATGTATCTGGTGCAGGAATTATGAAATTGAGATTGTATCTGTACATGATTTTTACAATCTCAACCTGATAGAATTCCTTATCTAGCATTGCAATGCGGATATCTACCAATTCTAGCGCACTTTTGAGCAAATCTTCAATTAGTTTTGAATCCTTTGTGTAAATTGTTCTGTCCATAAATCCTAGATTAAACCTCTCGCCATGAATTAACGAATCTGCGCATACAAAGCTATGAGCATAGTTTGTGCCTGCTTTGTTCTTTGTTCCAACAACATGGATATCATTTCTGTCGCCATAGTATGGATCATCAAATGGATCTATTGCTATGTCTACTGGATATCTGAAGAATCCATATTTCTTTACAATATGGGTAATGCCATACAACATATTGTCTCGGATATCTTTGAGTTTATCCAAAGGAAAT
>JAZDMZ010000004.1:0-2580 GCA_043800495.1 Candidatus Aenigmatarchaeota archaeon | reverse complement strand
AAGAATACCATTGGTTTGCAACCAATCGGTTGCAGATAATAATAATGGTATTCTTGTATAAGTAATCTTGTAAATAATACCATTCTGTATATCAGAAATACCACTGGTCTTTGACCAGTGGATTACAAGATTACTTTATAGTGAAACCACTATTATCATATCAGCTTGTTTAGTGGTTTCACATATAGCTAACAACAAAGTATGATGCAAATTGCTTTGTTGTATAGCTATAAATACATTGAAACACAAACTTCTTTTTACTATGATTAAGAAAAGAATGAATAAAATAGATGATTTAATAGGTGTTTTACATGTCTCTGGAAAACATAGAAAGGATAAGGTCGCCAATATGTGTTGTAGTCGGCCATGTGGATGCTGGTAAAACCAGTATTCTGGATTCTATCAGGGGTTCTGCAATTGTTCTAAAAGAGCCTGGTGCAATAACACAAACCATTTCTTCAACATTTATCCCAACTGAGACAATTAAAAAAATATGCGGTACATTGCTTGACAGATTTAAGTTTGGTATTACCATTCCTGGTCTTTTATTCATAGATACACCAGGTCATGAGGCATTTACCTCTCTTAGAAAAAGAGGAGGAAATATAGCTGATTTTGCAATCCTTGTAATAGACATAATGGAAGGAATAATGCCTCAGACAGAAGAAAGCATAGAGATATTAAAAAGTGAAAAAACTCCATTTCTAGTTGCAGTAAATAAAGTGGATAAACTTCAGGGCTGGCGTTCTGATGAAAAATCATTTTTAAAAAATTACACAGGCCAAAGTGAAATAACAAAAAATGCATTTGAAGAAAAATTCTATTCAGTTATAGCACAGTTATCAGCAAGAGGATTTGGTGCAGATAGATTTGACAGAATAAATGATTTCAAATCAACAGTTGCGGCAATACCAATAAGTGCAAGATCAGGAGAAGGTGTGCCAGAATTACTAGCTGTGTTAATAGGACTGTCTCAACAGTTTTTACAGGATAAATTAAAAGTAACTGATAGAGCAAAGGGAAATATTCTAGAAATAAAAGAAACAACAGGTCTTGGTAAAACAATGGATGTTATACTATATGACGGTACACTAAGCAAAAATGATTACATCGTAATAGGAGGAAGAGAGCCAAGAATAACAAAGATAAAAGCCCTGTTTCTACCAGCTCCACTGAGTGATATAAGAGCAGAGAAAAAATTCACAACAGTTGATTCATGCTGTTCAGCCTGTGGTGTAAAAATAGTTGCACCCAATCTTGATGATGTAACATCAGGTGCCTGTGTTATTGGTGTAAAAAACCAACAGGAAGCAGAAGAAGTATTGAAAACACTGATAAAAGAAAAAGAAGAACTTGAAATATCCACAGAAGAAGATGGAATAGTATTGATTGCAGATACCATAGGCAGTCTGGAAGCATTGATTAATATATTTAAAAATTATCCAATACGATCAGCAAGAATAGGTTCTATGTCAAAAGAAGATATTGTTCATGGCAGTGTGAATAAGGATTGGAAAAACAAGACTGTCATTGCATTCAACACACCTGCTTCCATGGAAATCAAGAAGTTTGCAGAAGATACTGATGTGAAACTACTAGAATCAAATATAATCTATCATCTCATTGAAAACTATGAAAAATGGCTTGAAGAAAAAAGAGATGATATACTAAAGAAAGAGCTGGATTCTTTGGTAAAACCAGCAAAGATCACATTATTGCCAGGCTGTGTTTTCAGAGCAAGCAATCCATTGATAGTAGGATGTGAGGTAGCTGGTTTTATTAAACCAGGCTATAATGTTTTCAAATTTGACAAAGAAATAAAAGATATTGGTGATATCAAACAAATACAAAAAGAAGGAACAGATGTGAAAGAAGCAAAAAGTGGTGAAAGAGTAGCAATATCAATAAATGGTCCAACAATAGGAAGACAACTGAATGAAGGAGATGTTCTCTATTCAGATATTCCCATTAAAGATTGTAAACAATTAAAAAAACACATTGCATTTTTAACAACAACTGAGAAAAAAGTTCTTGATGAAATAATAGAGATCAAAAGAAAAAAAGATAAAGGATATGGATTGTAAAGGCCTTTTTCTACAGCTGCAGCTTTATATAGCTTGATATCATATATGATATCAAGAGTGATATGGTATTTGAGGTAACATACAATGAATTAAGAATAGAGCCAACACTAGCAGCCACAAGAGAACTGTTCAAATATAACAAAGACCTAACAGATGTTCTAGAAATCCTGACAAATGGCTATGAATGTGGTTCATCAACAAGAAAGCCAAATATAATCGAAAGATGCATGAGAAAAAACGATAAAGAGTTTAAAGTGGTTATAGCAAGATGTCAAATAAAATATCCAGATAGTTTTGTGGAAACCGTATGGAGACTGGTTCATTTTGGAAAAGTTTCATTCAAAGAAAGGTGATTTATTATGAAAAGAGATATATGGGATGCAGAACACAGATGTATGAAATGTAATAGTCTGATGAGAAAAAAGGAGATGAAAATTGAAGGAATGCAAATAAGAGCATGGAAATGCAAACAGTGTGATGAGATTATTCTTCATAC
>JAZDMZ010000118.1:0-4285 GCA_043800495.1 Candidatus Aenigmatarchaeota archaeon | reverse complement strand
TGATCTGTGCTGGTTGTTATATTGTTTGTGCCAAGATCTACTACTATTGATGCACCTGATATAGGAGCATTGCTTATAAGTGCTCTTACTTTTCCTATTATTTTCTGACTTCCATAGAAAAGTGTGTTTTCAGAATTTGGTGTTGTGTATAGGGTTTGCTGATTTTGTGTATATGGATAAATTACTGCCCACGTTCTACCTGTATTATAACCTGATTTAGAAAATTCTATATTATAATAATTTCCAGGCAATGTGATATTATAATTTCCATTGACATCAGTTGTTGTGTTGTATAAAATATTCATTGCTTCTGCTCTTATTTCTGCATTGGATATCGGGTTATTTGTCAACAGGTCAATGACTTTTCCATAGAATGTTCCATTTGCACCAATATACCTGAATTGTGTTGATCCACCACCAACTTCTATTGATGTTTCTATTTCTGTATATACGATGTATTCTCCTGATATATAAGTTCCTGGAAGAATGAAATTAAAGTATTTTATTTTTTCAATAGATGCACTTAGATTGTCTGAACCAATCTCCTGTAAAACAATGTTTCCACCTGAATCCATTACATTAAATGTTATGCGTGCATTTGGTACATCTTGCTGACTTGTTATTTTTAGTATTACATTTACTGTTTCTGCTTCATTGTAAGATGTCTTATCAGTGCTTATGTTAATTCTAGTTGTTGGTCTGACATCATAGAATCCTCTTGATGCAACTCCTATATATTCTTCTGTATCATAATCATAGAAATAAGCCCACATTCTATCAAATATTCTTATATTTCTTAGTGTATGTGTAAAATTTGCACTGCTATGGCTAGGTATGTTTAGTATTTCCTCTAGGTTAAGATTTCTGTCATTCCAGTCTCCTCCATATTCTGGTTCGCGAGCAATCCAATAGTGATGAGGAAACCAATATTTTACCATAATATTTCTTTGTACATCATCATTGTTCCAAACGATTGTTGTGAACAAACCGTTTGTTCCATATGCATAGTTTTCGCTGTTGCTTGATATTGAAAATGCAATTTTATTTCCAGCATATACAAAACCATTTGTATTTGCAGAATATTTGCTTATTATTATTTTTTCTGCATTATGTATTTTCTCTATTTCACCATATTGATTTGACATCAACGAATAGTGTATATTTATTATTCCCAATCTTGATGGTGCTGATGTGGTGAATTCAACTTCTGTTCTTCCAAATGCTGCTGTGGGTGTATCAATTGTTTTATTTAATATAAAATTTCCATCTATATCTACTAATTCAAAAACAATTTTATTTGCAGGGACATTTACATAGTTTGTGACATTAATTCTAATTTTTATATCATCACCTGTTGCATAGGATGAGATATTTTGGTTTCTATTATCCAACCAACTAAGCATATTTTTAATAATATTTCTTGCATCACTACTTGATTGATAGTGTGCATATGCCCAGTCTTCATAAATTGTACTTGCAATAACAGTACCATTTCCATAATTGTATAATAACATTGCAGGCATTGAATTCTTTGTTCTTGTTAGTAATATTGTTGCATTATTTGGATATGATGTAAAATATCCATCAACACCAAGATTTTGTGTTGTTGAAGATTGTCCAGAAACTATTGGATGATAGGTGCTTATTCTAACAGAACTTCCTTGGCAGCTCTGGTCTTCTGCCCATCCAAAACCACTTAATCCACCTGGCAGTGCACTAAATTCATATCCTCTTTGCTGAGCAAACATAACAAGCACACCACCACTGCTAACATATTGCTCAAGTTTTTGTTTGAAAATATCTGAACTATCAATACCATATAGCCCGCCTGATGGTATGATGATAACTGGATATTTTTTCATCTCACCTAAATCACTGGTTGGCTCTATTAAATCAATTGATTTATTCATTCCAACGAGCATTGCACCAAGATCTTTGTAATATCCTTTCATGAACACTGCAATTCTTGCATCTGATGTTAAAGATATTCCTGCAGAACCACTAACAACAGGATTGTCATTGTAAATTATAGACAGATCATTATTGTCATCAGGGTGGTCGTTGCCTGGTGATGATAATAGTAATCCAAAAGCTACTATATATTCAAAAATATTATTTAGACCCAAATGTATATCTGCAAAATGTCCTCGACCAATACCAATATGAAAAAATTCTGGGATAGAAAGACCTAAACTTGTAGGTTTTGGTATCCAACCGAAGAAAGTATTAAATCCTATATGAATTTTATATCCAAAAACTTTTGGTAATTTCCAATGCAGATTATTTGGTTCTCCCCATCTAACCATTGATTTTGAAAACAAAAATCTATAATAAGCATCTGAAATAGAATTCGATATAGCAGAATAACTGTTTTTTATAGCAGTATAACCACCTGAAATAGCTCCGCCTGCTTTTACATAACCAACTTGTACAAATGGTGCGGCCACATATCCACCGATGATTAATTCTGCTACAAGCGCTACTCCTAGAATTCCTTGTGTAACATATTGTGCTTTCTTTCCGCCATAATACCCTGCAGTATAAGCAGCACTTCCTTCAGTAGGTCCCCATTCAACACCACTTCCAGCATTTCTCCAGAATTCTACCACAGCACCACTCTGTTCCATTACTGTTGTTGGTAGACTTGTTATAAATTCTTTTGAATAAATAAAAGCCATTCTTGAACTCCACAGTCCCAACGGATCAACAAAATTAACAGGATTATTATTAACATATGCATATCTGTTTTCATCATATAATCTCAGGGGGTCTTTTGAAAGAAATCTTCCTGTGGTTGAATCATAGAATCTTGCTCTGTAATAATAGAGCCCGACTGTAGGATCGTTTTCTCTTGATGTATATTTGAATTGATTGTTTATTGTTCCGGTTTGGGAAGATATGACACCAAACTCATCATAGGTATAGGATGCTGCTGTGTTTTGGCTGGTATCTGTTAGAGCTGTGACACTGCCAATTCCATCGGTGTGATAATAATATGTTGAACCAGATCTTGTCATACTAATTGGTTCATCTATGCCAGGACCAAATGTATATTTTGCGAGTTGGTTTCCTGCGCTATTTAATTCCATTAGCACATCATTTGAATCATATAAGAAATAAACTGTTCCGTTTTCATCTGTTCTGCTTGTGCGCTGTCCTGTTGGGCCATAGGTGTATTGAACTGTTTTTCCATTTGGAAGAGTTGCTTTTATCAATCTGTCTTCTGTGTTATATTCATATGTAGTATTCTGACCTGCTTCTGATTTTTTAATCTGGTTACCATTTGCATCATACTCATATTGCGCAGTGCCTGCTGTTAAAAGTTTGTCATCTGATCCATAGGTATACAAAGTTGTTCCTGAATTGGATATTTTCTTTAGTCTATTGCCAAATAAATCATATTCATACTCATTGTATGTGCCATCAGAACTATTTGCTCTGATTAATCTATAGGTCTTGTCATAGTAGTATGATGTTATTCGTCCACTATTATCTTTCATACTGAGTTTGTTTCCAACTGCATCATATGTATAACTATAACTTGATATGATATTTCCATTCGATTTTTTGCTTGTTATTTTCAGAAGATTACCAACAGAATCATATTGATATTCTGTATATGCATTGTTTGGATATATTATTTTTGTACGTCTGCTAAGATTATCATATTGGTAACTTGTTTCACCAGTAGAGCTAATTATCTTTGACAGTCTACCTGCAAAATCATAATCATATCTTGTAATATTTCCATTAGCTGTCATTGTTATTCTTCTTCCACTGGCGTCATAGGTATAGGAAATTGTTTTTCTAAACAGACCATTGTCATCTGTTATTGATATTATGTTGTTCAGATTATCATAGGTATATGAAATAGAATAACTATTGGAATCGTTTATAGAAAGAATATTATCAGTGGAATCATATTTATAATTAACAGAATATTCTCTACTATCTGTTTTTTTCACAAGTCTGTTTAGTGTATCATAAGTATATGATATGTTGTTTCCATTTGCATAGTGTGCTTTGCTAACCATGCCCAATGAATTGTATTCATAATGCTCTGCATTTCCAGAAGGATCTGTGACAGACAGAATTCTTCCAGCATCATCATATTCCATTGTTGTGTTTTTATTGTTTGGATTGACAATTTTGACAAGATTTCCACCATCATCATGAAAATATAATATCTCTGCTCCATTTGCATCTGTTATTTTATCAGACTCTCCCATTGGATTGTTTTCAGTCTGTACTTTATTTCCATTTGCATCTGTTGCGCTGATGAGAG
>JAZDMZ010000126.1:0-7270 GCA_043800495.1 Candidatus Aenigmatarchaeota archaeon | reverse complement strand
TTATGACGTTTTATTGAATGAAGGATAATGGGCGAGCGGAGGCTCGAATTCCGTAATCGCTCCTTCTACGATTTCTCCGGACCTCACGATCTCTGTTTTTAGATAATTATGTTTGCTTTTACACAAACAACCATTATCAGTCGTGTGCTCTACCAACTGAGCTACCCGCCCATATACAGAGAATAGGTTGTGATGGGATTTAAAACTTTGTAGTGAAACTAAATCACTGAAATTACAATATCTTTCTTGTCCATATGGATTGTTTTGGTTTTTTGGTCAGTTTTGTTTCATTCTCTATCTTAATGTCTTTTTCTAACTGTTTTCTAGATTTTGTGAAATTTAAACGTCTCAGGGATAGAACTGCGTTATTTAGTGGGGTTTCTATGGATTCCATTTTACTGAGGTCATACTCATCTACATCTGATATTTTATGAGATGCATATTTTGATACTATTACACCTGTATCTTCAGAATTAGAATGACAGGAAACATCATATATTTTCTTCATGAGATAGTCTATCATTATCTTTTTCTTTCTAGAATCTATTTTTCCTTCTCTTCTTTTTTGAAATGTATCCAATCTTTCTTCAAGCTGTTCAAGTGTAACAAAAATTGCATATTCTTTTATTTTCTGTGCCATGGAAATACTATCTTGTCCTAATCTTTGGCCTGTTTGTTGCAAGACTTCATTACTTCTTCTGAACATATAATCTAATTCACTAAGTTTTTTTACAAAATCTTTTTTTCCACTTCTGTCAAATGTTCTTATGTTGTCAATTATATCAACCATTTTTACAATAAACACTGGATCGTAGAATTGATCCGGGTTTCTTTCTATTGCATCTACTAGAATATCTTCAAAATATTCAGTATATAGTACAAATGCTAACTGATTATAATTTATTTTGCCATATTTTCTATACAATTCTTTGATTGTTGTTTTCATTGTTTCATATATAGGAGTTAGCATAGGAATGCTTTTGCATCTTTTTCTTAAACTGCATAATACAGGATGTGCCTTGTCATGTCTATCCAATATTTTTCTAATAGCTACCTCTCCATCATCATATTTTTTTACTCCTTGAAGAATTACCTCTCTCTCGTTTGTTAATACCTTTGTATTTCTCATTAATTCATCCAGATAACCATCGCTGTAATTAGGTGATAGTATTTTCCTAAGTTCTTCATACTTTTCTGGAAGATCATCAGGACAGGTTACACAATCTTCTATTGTATCATGTGTCAGAGCCGTGTGTATGTAGATGTCAGTAAATCCTAGTTCATTGCGCAAAAGTTTGGTCATATCTGCTGGATGCATTATAGCAGGATCTCCTAATCGCCTTATTCTTCCATGATATAAGTTTTGAACTTGATGAAATAGTGCTACAGCATTTTCTCCATATATTTTACCTATTTCCTCATCTGTGAAAGAATATTGATTTACTATTTCTCTATCAGAAATTCTTACCAAATTTAGATATTGTTCAATTTGCCGAAGCTCATTTGGTTTAAACCATTGAAACATAATCAGAAGATAGTGATAGTCTTTAAAAATGACTCTGCTTTATTATAGATTTAATATTGGCCATATTGCACCAATTTCTGGAAGCTGATCAGTTATCTCGCTTTTCAATTCTCTTAGAATTGATGGAAGTTTTGTGGCAATGCCATGGATTTCTTCGTTAACACCGTCTGATGTAAATGAATATCCTCCTGATTCTTTCTTATGTCCTTTATTATCAAGTACAATAATATATCGTTCTGTCTCAGAACTAGGAGGTGTTAGCTCAAATTCAAATCTTCTTTCTTCAGGACATCCTATCATCCTTGTTAGCACAAAGGATTTTTTTTCTTCAATATATGGAATAAAATTATTTGTTATTTCTGCTGGAATAAGATTCAGTCTCATGTTTCCTGCTATTTCAGAATATAATTCATGCATTTCTTTGTCAACATCTTTTATATGCAGGGTAATGTTTACTGGATTAATATGTGGATGATATCTTACATCATTTCCTTTCATAGTCTGTTCAATTATCTCTAGGTAAAATCCTGTTTCTCCAATTGGTATGATCTCGTGCCTTAGACTATCTGATGGATAGCTACAGTGTATAGATACGACTCTAAGTAATCCATGTTTTGTTTGATAGAAGAACTCTCTGTCTATTCTTTCCATGTTTAATTATTGGTCAGAAGCCTTTTTAAAGTCTTTGTTACCTTATAATGACTATAACTAGGGATTTATATGAAAAAATTTATTGTAATATTTGTTTTGATATCTGTATTATTTTCTAGCATAGGCTCTGCATACTATTTTTACTATGGATCGTATACCACAAATGATAATGGATATCAGGGAATATTTTATTCAAATTACCCAAGTTATTCCTATGGATATTATCCAAGCTATTATGGATACAGGAGTCCTACATATTTCACATACTATGACACATATACTGGTTATTACCAAGGCTCAGGATATAATGGATATTATGGATCTAATTCATATGATGCATATTCTACCTATCCAAGTTTTACATATACAGGAAGCACTAACTATGGTAGTGTAAGTGATTATCAGTACAATGATCCTATTATTCCATCTAGTGGTCAGAATATTCAGTATTGTCAAGAACCCTATGGCTATGATGGTGATACAAAGGTAATGGGTATAAATGGAAAAGGAGAATTTAGATGCACAGGTGGAAACTGGGTATTAACAAGAACAGTAAGTGAACTAACTCCTAGTGTGCAAAAATCAGATATTTCAAAAAGAGAATATTATAATATTAAATAAATGAATTTTGTAATAAATGAACTAAGTGATGTATATGAGTGAAATGATGACAAGAAGAGAATTTTTTGAAAAGAGTGCAAAATTATTTGGTGGGATTGTTTTAGGTGTTTCATTGCTTGGACTCTCCGGGTGTAATGGCTATAGAAATAAGCAAATTAGTGAGAAATATATTACTGAAACAGATAAAGAACTATTGAAAAAAACTGCAGATGAACTGAGCAAATATTATAGAGAGGTTGAGGCATTTGAAATTATCAGACCTGCTGAAGATTATTTACTAGGTCCTTATGTCTATGGATTTGATGGAGAACAGGTTCATGTTTATTCAAAGAGTGGGAAATATCTTTTCAGGATGTATGGAAATGATGGAAAAACGACTATTCAAATTTTTTCAGATAATGGAAATGAAGAAAGTCGTCTTGTCAAAGGATATGATACTGATTGGAGAAAATTAAGTATGAAAGAGGTAAATACACAACATAAAACAACAGATGGCGATGCTATAAGCGTGACTACAAATGGTGTTCTTGAACCATATGATAGATTTATTAGAACTGAACATGAAAAACTTGTAAAGAAAAGAAAATGATGCTCAGAATAATGATTGTGATTTTTGAAAAACTTCTGGATAGGTTTAAATACTTTCTTTCTTAAATTAGTTTACTCTCGTGACAAGTACGGTTGTTGTTCAGTTCCATGAACAGTGACATGTCGAATTTACGTGTTCTAGATAAAGCTAGGTAATGGCAAAAGGGCTGAAAAAAGATTATATAGTTGCTTTACAAAGAAATAAGAACAAGGTGTGATTTAAATTCCAAAACTAATTCGCAATCAAAGATTGTTCATGGTTTTGTAATATATAATAGAAAAGGTGAAGAAATATTCCAAAACATTCAAGACCTAAGAGAGGAACAATGCAGTTCTGGCCAAGGAAAAGAGCTAAACGTATTTATCCTACTATAAACTGGTATTCAATCCAAAGCAAGGATACAAAACCACTTGGATTTTGTTGCTGGAAAGTTGGAATGACCCATGTTATGCTCACAGATAATAATCAAAAATCAATATCCTATGGCAAGATTATTACAAAACCAGTAACTGTACTCGAAACTCCTTCTCTATTTGTTCTTGGTATAAGATTTTATGAAAAAACAAATTATGGACTACGTTCTATCTCTGATAAATGGGCAGCCACTATTCCAAAAGAACTTTCTATTGATAGAAAAACTCCTATTTCAAAGAAAACAGATTCACCAGAAAAATATGATGATATTACACTATTGATTGCTACTCAACCGAAAAAGAGTGGTATGAAAAAACTAAAACCTGATGTCATGGAAATAGGCATAGGTGGTGATCTAGTCAAGAAAATAGATTATGCTGAATCCATACTTGGCAAAGAAATAAATGCAAAAGAGATATTTAAGCCAGGAGAATTCGTAGATGTGAGTGGTGTTACAAAAGGATATGGATTTACAGGCGCTGTTGTAAGGTATGGAATAAGAATACAGACCAGAAAAGATCAGCAAAAACAAAGAACACCTGGTTCTATTGGATCTGTTGTTCCAAGAAGAGTTGATTGGCGTGTTCCAATGGCTGGACAGCATGGTTTTCACACAAGAACTGAGTTTAATAAAAAAGTACTTGCTTTAGATGATGATACTTCAAAAATAAATGTTAAAGGAGGTTATCTAAAATATGGTCTTGTTAAAGGACCATATATATTAGTAGAAGGAAGCCTGCCAGGTCCTGCAAAGAGAATGCTGGTGATAAGAAAGGCTTCAAGAGCATGGAGAAAGGAAATTCCTGTTGAATTAAAATATATTTCATTGACAAGCAAGCAGGGAATAAGATAATTTCAATGGCGATAAGAGGTTTTAAAACACCAAATAAATGATAATGTTTTAAAAATTTCAAATGGAACTTGCTTCCATTTGATTTCAAAAACAAATTGAATATAATAAGGTTTTAGAAATGCTAGGTGAAAACAAGTTTTACCGTATTTTCGAAACTCAGTTATAATAATAAAAAATGACAGAGGTTTCAAAAATGAAAACACAGATTTATGATATGAGTGGAAAGTCAGTAGGAGAGATAGAATTGCCTAGTGTGTTCAAGACATCCTACAGACCTGATCTGATTAAAAGAGCTGTTCATGCAATACAATCACTGAGAAGACAGCCATATGGAACAAACATATTAGCTGGTAGAAGAACAAGTGCTCACTATCATGGTAGCCGTCATTATAGATTTACCATGATGAATAAGGAAATGGCAAGAATACGAAGAATACATGGTAAATCTGCAACTGGAACATATCTTGCATTCAGAGCAAGATTTGTTGCACAGGCTACAAAGGGTATAAGAGCCCATGCTCCAAAGGCTGAAAAAATTTGGACACAGGATATTAACAAAAAAGAACTATTGCTTTCATTAAAATCAGCTATTGCAGCAACTGCAAACACTGAATTGCTTAAAAAAAGAGGCCATGTGTTTACAGAACTTGTTGTAATAGATGATGCTGTTGAAAAGATAGCAAAAACAAAGGACCTGGTTGGACTGTTGGAAAAAATTGGTCTGGAAAAAGAAATTGAAAGATGTAAAAAATCAAAGGTAAGAGCTGGAAGAGGAAAAACAAGAGGAAGAAAATATAAGAGAAAGAAAGGAATTATAGTTGTTATGTCAAAGGATGCAGCAGCACTAAAATCTGCACGAAATATAGCTGGTGCAGATGTAGTAAGTGTAGAACATCTTTTGGAAAATCATAATACTGAACTGTTTGCACCTGGTGCACAGGCAGGAAGACTTGCTATATTTAGCAAAGCAAGTTTGAATAAGTTAAAGGATCTATAGAGGTAGTTATAATGAATAAAGGAACAATTGAAAGACAACTTAGAAAAATAGCAAGAGATAGGAAGAAAATAGAAGATCCTTATAAAATATTAAATTTCATACTAATGACAGAAAAATCTGTAAAACTTATAGAAACTGAGAATAAGTTGTCTTTTATAACAACAAGAAACGCAAGTAAAGACCAGATAAAAAGAGCATTTGAAGAAGTCTTTAAACAAAAGGTTTTAAAAATAAATGTTATGAATGACCAGAAAAATAGAAAAAAGGCATTTATAAAATTACAAGAACCTGGAGCAGCTGGTGAACTAGCTGTAAGACTAGGAATAATTTAAGGTGTGTATATGAAATCATTTGCTTATTTGTTAGGAACAGGAAGTCCAATAAAATTGTTAGGAGAGTTAGCAAAAGAACTTAGAGCTGGAGCTGTGACAATTGATCTTGCTAATGATCAGGATTTGGACAGCCTAGGATATTTAGCAGAGGCGATGACACAAATAACTGATGCAGCTAATACACCACCAATTGCAATAATACATGATGACACTAAACCATATGCAATTGTATTATATTCAGACACAACACCTAATTTTGTTCGATATGCTTTTGCAAAAGCTGGGTACAATGCATCACCAATTATACATATAGATGATACTAAAGTGAAAACGGTACTTGGTGAAAAGCTTTTTGATAAAATATGTTAGATAATATTTTGAATCAGTGCTAAAACGGGTAAAAATTTAAAACAAAGTCGCATTTCAAAATGCTCCTAGTATTAAATTTTATGGTGAAGAAATGGGTAAAAATTTAAAACAACAGAGAAGAGGAAAAGGAAACACAAGATATCTTGCTCCTAGTCATCGATATATTGGAAAATTAAAATATTCAGAACTTGGTGAAAAACAAGGAGTTGTTGTTGATATTGTACACAGCACTGGAAAAAACACACCTGTTGCAATAACCAGTTTTAATGGACAGCATGAACTGATGATACCTGCACAGGGAACATTTGTTGGACAGAAAATAATTTATGGAACAGAGGTTGCAGATGGCAATGTTGTGCCAATTAGTTCTGTTCCAGAAGGTACAAAAATATTTAATATTGAACTAAGACCTGGTGATGGTGGAAAAATGTGTCGTGCACCAGGATGTTTTGCAACAATGTCAATAAGAGGAGACAGCAAATGTGTTATAGAGCTTCCATCAAGAAAACAGGTTAGTATTAATGCTGATTGTAGGGCAACAATAGGAACACCTGCTGGACAGGGTAAACAGGAAAAACCTTTTATGAAAGCTGGAAATAAATATCATGCAATGAAAGCTGTTGGTATTTTGTATCCAATTGTAAGAGGAGTTGCACAAAATGCAGTAGACCATCCATTTGGAGGATCCACAAGACCTGGTAAAACAAAGACTGTTTCAAAGCATACTTCACCTGGAAGAAAGGTTGGTATGATTGGAGCTAGCAGAACTGGAAAACGAAGAGGTAAATAATTTGGTGATAATTGAATAGATATAGAAAAGGAGGTTGATATCATATCTTCAAAGAAGAATAATTTCTTTGGGGAATAATAAAGACCTTTCTTTTTGAAAGAAAGGTGGTTATATGGCAAAGGAGTTTTA
>JAZDMZ010000101.1:0-12119 GCA_043800495.1 Candidatus Aenigmatarchaeota archaeon | reverse complement strand
TCTTCTGGTTGATCAACTTTGTTTAAGTTACGTGTCAATGGTTTTCCAGAATCTTCAGATAATAGAGCAACATATTTTTTCAGATATTCCTCAATATCACTCGTGTAAACATTTGTTAACAACGAGGACCCTGTTGTTAATGATAACCAGTTTTCAATCATTTTAGCTGTTTTTTCACTAACATTTTTCATAGCTGGCTGAAGAATCTTTTCATCTAACCCTGTGTGTTCAGCAATTAAATTTGCAAATAAGCTATCTTCATAAACAACAACATATTTTTTTGCAGATGTTGGCCCTATTGTTTCAACAATCTGATCAAGTCGTGGCAACTGTCCCAACCATTTTATCAAGTGTTTTTCATTTTCTATTTTTGTACCATCAGGAAGATATCCAGTATTTATTTTATTTAGATCACCTGTATATACAACACAAAGCCCACCCACACACACATCAGCAGGGTTGCCAGCAACCGCTATGGTTTTGTATTTTAGCTCACTCAATGCATCATACCATATTGAGCTATCAGGAAGATCAAGAGGATCATGAAGACCAATCTTCACTGCCTTAGCCCTATAATTTTCAAATCGCTGATCAATTTTCTTAATACAACCAATCCAATCATTTAGCTCCATATCCAACACCTTTTTTGAGAAATATTTTTTGCTCAGTTAAAGAGAATCCTATATCAAGAATATCGCCGCTACACAATCCAATACTTTTTCGCAGATCAGCTGGTAGAGAGATTCGTCCTTTATCATCAATTTTTGCCACAAATCCTATATTTTGAGAACTAAACAAGTCTAGGCATTTCTTTCCAAGACCATCGCCTTTTTCAATGAACCAAGCCCCGCTTTATGGGGACATTCACCAATCGTCTTTTCACATTTCATTTCTAAAACCTCTTTTATTTGCAATTAGAAACCACATACTTTAGTTTGTGGTTACAGTTGCAAAGAAGTCCTTCCAGGGAAAACCCAGACTTTAGTCTAGGGAGTTCAAGAGGACTTCATTACCAATATATAGTGTCAGGAAATATTTAAAGATGATGTGGGATGAACACAAAATACGAGAATATCAAGAACACAATAATATATAAGAAAAAAATGACTTACTTCGAAAGTCATTTATCTTGTTAAGAAATTAAAAAATATCATACTTTTCTTAACAATAAAAAAAAGAAAAATTCAGTTCTTTTAGCAACAACAACATCCGCCTTTCTTTTTAACTACTTTCTTTTTTGCAGCCATAATATTCACCTCATTGACATTTACATCTAATGAGATGAATATCTGGAGCATTTATACAAATGCGCCATAATATTCACCTCATAAATTATAATATTTAATAATACTTATTTTGTATTGCCTGAATAAATAATCATCTGGTTAGAAAATCCATTACCATAGAGAAATTAATTACCAATCACAAACTTTCCTACAAAAAACCAGATACCAAGTATTACAAGTGCTATGGAAAGTCCAATTGCCAGAGATGATATAGCACCCTCAAATAAAGCAGATCTTATCACTTCCAGTGCTAGCAAAAATCCTATTCCAAATCTTAGCCAACTAAACACTCCCATAATATCACTCGGTTAATAAAATATGCGTTAGCACATACTTTCTTTGGAGTACATGGTAAACAGATGTTTACCTGTATCAGTGAACTCTATCAGTTCACTTGATAATCCCTAGACCTTTCTTTCTAAAATAAAGATATCGAGAGGGCCATCGCTGGGAGTTGAACCCAGAACAGAAGATTTTTGCCTGTCCATGTCTAATAAATATAGACAGTAGAACAGTCCACAGTCTTCTATGTTACCATTTTGCTCCTCAACGGATTTACACCACGACGGCCATAAACAAACCTATGTTGCATAGCAACATCAGTTCTATTCAATTCATTGCCTTTTCAGGCTCATAATGGCTAATTGCATAACTATTGTCTTTCACTACAGTTATTATAAGAAATTTGCAATAGAATCATTTAAAGGTATATTGGGCAATAAACTCCTTTTAATAATTTGATTTATAGTAAATTATATGTGGTTCAGATGAAGCCAGCAGACGAATTAAAAATAAAGCAATTCTGGGAAAAGCATAATATATGTGAAAAAGCTCGGAACATGAGAAAAGGTGCTAAAAAATTCTATTTTCTCGATGGTCCACCCTATGCATCAGGAAATATTCACATGGGAACTGCATGGAATAAAATTCTAAAAGATGTTTTTATACGATTTTGGAGAATGAAAGGATTTGATGTATGGGATCAGCCAGGTTATGATACCCATGGATTACCTATAGAAAAAAAAGTAGAAGCTCTATTAAAATTCAAAACAAAGGCAGAAATAGAAAAATACGGTATAGAAAAATTCAATAAACAATGTAAAAAATTTGCAACAGAGCACATTTCTACAATGAATTCTGAATTTGCAGATCTTGGGGTTTGGATGGATTGGGAAAATGCATATCTTACGCTAGATAATCAATACATTGAATCAGCATGGCACACTTTTAAAATAGCTTTTCAAAAAGGATTGTTATACAAAGGATTATATCCTGTTCATGTCTGTCCAACATGTGAAACAGCAGTTGCATATAATGAGATAGAATATAAGAAAATGGCAGACCCATCAATATTTATAAAATTTCCAGTTGTTGGTGAAGAAAACACATTTTTATTAATTTGGACAACAACCCCATGGACACTGCTTGCAAACACAGGAGTTATGGCAAATCCAAATGCAGAGTATGTAAAAATAAAATTCGAAGGAAACGAACAACTGATAATAGCAAATGATTTGGTAGAAAAGGTTTTTGGTGATAAGCCATACAAAATAGTTGAAAAAATAAAAGGAAAAAAATTAGAAGGAATGAAATACAAAAACCCATTATCTGATTTTATAGGATTTTCAGATGAAATAGAAGCCGGCTATAGAGTAGTTTTATCAGAACAATTTGTTAGCCTAGAAGATGGAACAGGTCTTGTTCACTGTGCTCCTGGTCATGGTAAAGAGGATTACAAAGTAGGTGTTGACAACAAGCTTCCTATGGTCTGTCATGTTTTATTAAATGGTACATTTGATAATAAATGTGGAAGATTTTCAGGAATAAATGCAAGAGAAGCAAACAAAGAAATAATAGCAGAACTAGATCAAAAAGGATATTTACTACAGGAAGAAAAAATAGTTCACGACTATCCATGCTGCTGGAGATGCGATTCTCAGTTATTGATGATATCAGTATTTCAGTGGTTTTCAAAATAACAGATATCAGACAAAAACTAATAGAAGCAAATGAAAAAGTAAATTGGTATCCTGGATGGGCAAAATCTCGTTTTGATAACTGGCTTAATTCATTAGGAGACTGGCCAATCTCAAGGCAAAGATACTGGGGAATTGCTTTACCAATCTGGATATGTGAAAAATGTGAAAAAACAGATGTCATAGGTTCAAGAGAAGAACTAGAAAGTATGGGTGCGAAAGTTCCAGGTGATTTACACAGACCATATATTGATAATGTTATTATAAAATGTACCTGTGGCTCAGACATGAAAAGAATACCAGATGTATTAGATGTCTGGTTTGATTCTTCTGTTGCATCTTGGGCATCACTAGGATATCCTAAGGATAAAGAACTGTTTGAAAACATGTGGCCAGCAGATCTTAACATAGAAGGTCCTGATCAAATAAGAGGCTGGTGGAATTCTCAGCTAATCTCAAGTATGATAACATTTGATAAAGCTCCTTTCAAAAACATACTCTTTCATGGATTTATGCTAGATTCCCATGGAATAAAAATGGCCAAGAGCAAAGGAAATATAATTGCTCCACAAGAAGTAAAAGAAAAATATAACAGAGATTTACTAAGATTGTATCTAATGAGCACAGCCTCATGGGATGATTATTACTTTAATTGGAAAAATGCAGACGCTCTTTCAAAACAATTTCTAATAATAGATAATGTATTTTCCTTTGTCAATACCTATGTTCCTAGAGTAAATACAGGAGAGCTAAAACCAGAAGATAGATGGATACTTTCCAGATTGAATTCTTTGATAAGCAGTGCAACAAAACACTATGAAACCTATCATATACACAAGGCAACTGAAGAAATAATGAATTTTATTATAAATGATTTTTCAAGAGTCTATATTAAGATAATACGTGACAGGGTCTGGCCAGCCTATGGTGGAGATGATGGAGCATTTTTCACACTATACACAGTATGTAAAAATATATCCAGACTAATGGCGCCAATATGTCCATTTTTTGCAGAATCTATGCACCAGAATGTACTAAGAAGATTAGGAGAAACAAATGAATCCATACACCTATGCAACTGGCCTTCTGTTGACAGTGCTATGATTGACAAAGACATGGAAAAATACATGGAACATGTATTGAAAATAATAGAAATAGCAAACAATCTAAGACAAGAGAAAAAGATAAAACTAAGATGGCCATTGAATTTAATGGTATTATCCTCTGAATCATCTGATGTGAAAAATGCAGTCAAAACATTCAAAGATGTAATAAAACAGCTTGCAAATGTAAAGGATATTAAGTTTGGTGTAGCACCTGAATTCAGAGAAGTTGGTGAGCTAAAGGTCTATCTTGATACAGAAATGACAACTGAGCTAGAACAAGAGGCATTTGTTCGTGAACTGATAAGAAAAGCTCAGGATATGCGTAAGAAAAATAATCTAATTGTCAAAGACAGAATTAATCTACATGTTTCATGCAGACCAGAAGAATTAGAAGGATTTGAAGAAATGCTCAAAAAAGAAATAGGTGTAAAGAGTATCATATTTGGTTCTCATAAATCTAAAAAAGATAGCTTTGGATTCAAAGAAAGGAATGTAGAGATATCCATTGAAAAGGTATAATATAGCAAATAAATAATTATATTCTTGAATATATATATTAAAGTAAACTAATCCCAATAGTTATCTATTAAAAGTTGTAACTACTCTGTAGATGATACAGAATGATAATTATGAAGAAATATCTATATGTTGCACTACCAGTGATATTAGGAACAGGTTTACTGTTATTTAATTATTGCTTAGGACCAGATAAAGAAGCTATTGCAAAACGAGCAACCCCAAGACACGATAGATATTATAGCCTTAGTGATGAAAAAAAGAAAGTTGTGGGTAGTTTAATAGAAAATAGAGATAATCCAGATGCTTTGGGAAATATATGTAAACACGTAATGAAAGATATTGGTTTTACTGATGCAAAAATTAAAAAATATACCGAATTTGGAATGTGCACTGCTTTTGCAGAAATCATGGCACAATATTTTGGAAATAAAATACAATCCTATTCAGGAGATGCGTGGAATGTCTACAGAAGAAATCTAGAATATAGGTTATTTCAGATATATCCAGAGAGCATAGACAGATATTCAATACACCAATTAAATCATGGTAAAGGTCCAGAAATTCCAGAAATGTCAGCAGATGATCCAGACTTGGTAAATGGTGATATACTTACAATGCCATTACCAGGAGGAAATAGATATGCATATCATTCAGGAGTTTGTGTTAAAGTAAAGAAAAATATTTTAGAAGAATATAAAGAATGGTGCTTAGAAAGCAGAGGAACAATACGAATGAACGGGATAGAAAATGGTAATATAACAATGAAATTTGGCAATAGCGGTAAAAATACATTGATAATCCCTATTGCAGAAGTAGTTGGTGATAGATAATGAATTGGAAAAAGATAGCAGCATTAACAATAGGAGTTGTTGCAGCAGTTTATGTTAATCATGCAAAAATAAGCGATAATGAAAAAGACCCAACCATTCTACCAGAAAGAGCATATCATCTCTCAGTTGATCAAACAAGCAAACTAGCTACCTATGCTGCAAAATTTGCAAGACATTTGCGTGAAAAGAATTTCAGACAAGCTGCAATAGACTGTAAACTATATCCATCACATGAGTTTTACTATGACGCAAAAAAACACAATACTCTAGAAGGATTTCTAAAGGATTATGTTGGTCTGGCTGGTACAGGTATTATAGAAAACATGAAAACCTATCCAAATATATCATATACTCTTCCAGATACTTACAAAGAAACAAAATTAATATTCAGAGAACCATTTTCCTTGAATGACCCATCAAGTCTTCTTCCAATAACCAGAGAAGCAGGAGCATTGATATCACTTTGCTATTATCTCAATCTTAAGAGTCAGTATAAAGAAAAATCCTATGAAATAAACGTAGGCACAGATGGGGATTTCGAAAGATTTGCCACAAAGACAAACCGCTAATTAGAATTTCTATATACCTCAATTATAGGACGTTCTATTAGTTCTGGTACATACTTACCATCAAGAACATATCCTCCACCATATTGAATATAGTTTCCAGCAATTTTTCCATTTAAATTTACAGTTCTGATAAGGGAAAACTCGACATTACCATGAACATTGCTTATAAGATATTTTTTATTACAATTACCAGGATCAACCAAAACAATAGCAGAATGCGTCACATAACGATAATTTGTGTTCTTCTCATCGCCATTTATACTAAACTTTACTGTAACAAAATCCCCTGTTTTTAATTTATCATACGGAAATGACGTTTCAGGAGCTGAAAACGGTGCATTAACAGGCCATTGTCCCCAAGGTTTTAGATATGTTTGCGGTTCAATTCTAGAATCATCTCCTGTAACAACCTGAGCACCATTTTGATTATCTGATGTATAATATTTCACATTACCAGGATATGCTTTCCAAATTAATGAGAGAGGATTTGTCTGATGCATTGTCCATGAATTTCCACCATTTAGACGATTTCCAAAATATTGCGCCATCCAATTTGCATATTCTGCACATTTTAGTTCATTTGAATTTAATATATTTTCCCCAGTTCCCTTTTCTCCAGAAGCACAATCAATAAGCTCTTTTGATAAAGTGCTCATAACCATTTCATAATGATTACGCATAGCAACTCCTTTAACATTGCCATATTTTTTGAAAATATCAGGATCAATGTTCTTTTTACCAGCAGCCACCAACCATCTAAGAGCATTTTTTTGAGTTTTACCTAGATGAAAATTACAGTCATTAGGATCATTTGTAAATTTTCTATCACATTTTTCACTACATTTGATAATATCTGCATGAACAATTCCCAATGAAAACACCAGCATTATCACAATAATCATGAAAATAAGCTTTTTCATAAAATGATTATGATGATTATGTCTTCATTGTATATATAGAATAGCACTCCAGAAAATCAGCATTTAAACCTAGCTTTCAAATTATCTTTATAAAACAATTTCATTTGAGTGTGTTTTCATGGATGACCTAATACAAAAATCAGTTGATTTTCTAAAGAGAATTAAGCAAAAAGACGGCGTTATCATAGTGTTCAACAATGACCTTGATGGCATGTGCAGTTGTGTTATGATCAAAAAATACCTCAACAAAATAGGCAATAATCCTTATATTATAGCACAGCCAATGCCGCCTGATAAAAATCTTATTAGAAAAATGCAGTCAGGAATTTCAAATAAAGTAATATTCCTTGACATGGCCATAGATCAGTCAGCAGGTCTTGTTAAAAAAATAAAAGGAATGGGTGAACTGCTGATAGTAGATCATCATCTTGTATCACAAAATCTAAATTCAAAAATCATTGTTCATTGTAATCCAAGGATAAAAAACCCAAGTATATATCAATCAACCAGTTACATTGTCCATAAAATAATTAGTGAAATGGATGGCATGGAAGAGCTGGACTGGATAGCTGCACTTGGAGCAATCGCAGACTATGATCTCAGTAGTTCTCAGGACCTTGTTAAAAAAATACAGAAAAAGTATGATATGAATAAGTTGCATAAGATAGTTGCAATTCTCTCAAGTCTTAAAGCAACAAGAACAATGACATGTGAAAAAACAGTAGATGCTCTGATGGCAATAAAAGATCCTGAAGAGGTGTTGGAAACAGAAGAATTCATCAGATCCTATGAAGAGATAGAGAATGAAAAACAAGGAGTGATGATAAATATACAGAGTGATACAAAAATTAATGGTAATGTTGTGCTCTATGAGATAAAATCAAGATATAATATTAGATCAGAGGTATCAACAAGATTAGCTGAAAAATATAAGGATAAAATTGTTATAGTATATGAAAAAATAGGAAAAAAGATCAATGGATCAGTAAGATGTCAATCAAGAAAATTCAGTGTTGATAGTGTTTTGAAATCAGCATCTTCGACACTAAATGCCAGTGCAGGTGGACATGAGGCAGCAGGAGGAATAACAATAGATGAAAAAGACTGGTCCCAATTCATAGATAATCTATTGGCCATCGTGAACCAATAACACATAACTAAATTCTAAACAAAATAAACCTTAAATAGTTATCATTTAATAGTTACAAATAGGTAGATAATAATGGGAGAAGCAGCTGATGTAAATAAGCAACCATACAATGGACAAAATAAGCCAAAGCCAGCTATTGTTAGACATGTTAATTATGCTTTACCAAGGCTTTCAGGCACGATACTGAGTTATGATACTGATATAGGTAAGCTATTTGCTCAATCTAAGAAGAAAGATAAATCCAATGAAGAAAAATTTATTGATATGTTTTCAGTAGGTAACATAAGCAACATAAAATATATTGGATCAGAAGACTTTGTATATATGAGAGGAGATTCTAAAGAAAAAGGTGTTACTGACGTTTTTTCAGTAAACAAAGGAAACAAAGAACTCATTGTGTTTCAGGAAAACTATTTTCCAGAAAATAATTCACAGATCAATCTTCCTATTCTTTCCATAATTTATTGCAAAGATACAGGAACCATAGTGCATGTAGATAACTGCGCAGAATTGGATAAAATAAACAAAAAGGATGATGTAAGACTCACTTCCTATGAAAGTTTTGAAAAAGACCCACATACAGGATTCTTTTATCCCCATGATCAGAGATTCTTTGATTCTCTTACCAGAACATTCCATGAATTGCGTGGTGTAAAGTATGCTTCTAGCAATGTACCAAGAGTATCAGATGATCTCAAAAAATTGAAAGAAGGGCTATGGGATGATATTTTTTATATTTTTGAAAATGAAGACAAAACAAATAAAAATAAAGCAAAATAAATCACACATCCTGTATGTTATATCTAGGATTACCATCTGCATCAAGCCATTCTTTTGTTATCGCTGGTTTTAATTCTATTGCATTAACTAATTCAAGCGCAGCATTAGTTTGAGTTTTATATTCACACATAAGACCTTTTCCTTCTCTGTTGATACAGACCATACAATCAGGACAAGCTTTCATACCAATACCAGCTGCATTAGTCTTGCTAATTAACTGAAAATTAAGTTTTTTATAAACAAACTTAGATCTTTCTAACATACACTGATATTTAGAAGCTATCCCAGAAGATGGAACATATATCTTACATTTTACAATGGCAAAAATACATTCTTGAACAGGTAGTGTACCATATTCATTTCTACCACAGAATTGCCGATTTTTAAAACAAAATAATTTCCCTCCTCCTTTTCTCAGATCATTGTTAGAACAACTGATGCTAGCAGCATTCCCAGAAAGAACAACATGTTCATTTCCATCAGAATCTCTGTAACGCCAGTCTCCATTAGAATTAAGAGGATAAGAATCGCCTTGATTACTCGGGCTTAAAACATTTTCTCTCTGAGGACCTATCAATCTACCACCATATTCCTCTTCTGTTGGAAATTTGCCACCAGGACAGTTTCTCCACTGAGCAGCAGAGCTAATAGATGGAACATTAAACAGAAATACAGCTATGATAAATACAATTAAAATTAGTTTATGTCTATTGATCATATCACCATAATAATGGTGTATGCTATTAATAATATATCTTTAGAATCAGTTATTTCTTACAAAGAATCATTGCATGATCTTTTTCAAAAGGTTCTAGATCAACAATGTCAATTATTTTAAAATCACTTTCCTGTAGTTTTATTTTTTCTTCTTTGAAAACCTGTTTCGGATCCTTTGTCACATCAATGCTTCTTGCTTTTACTGAGATAAGCATATGACAGTTGAATTTCAAGAAATGCTGTGCATTTCTTATTGATATCTCTGTTTCCTGTGGATCTGAAATATCTACAAAAACAACATCAACATCTTCTACCCAATTATATAGTTCTGTTTTTCTGGCATCAGCAAGAATAGGAACTATGTTTTTTCTATCCTGAGAAATATCCATCACAGTTCTAAATACTCTTTCAGCAAACTCAACACAATATACAATTCCCTTTGGTCCAACAATATCACTTACATGAGATGGTGTTGTACCTGCTGATGCACCCAGATATAATACTTTACTACCTTCTTTGATAGGAATCAATGACATACCATTTAGTATAGCAGCAGCTAATTTACTCCTATTAGCATCCCATTCTCTCAGCTGTATTTTTTTATGATCAAGCAATCTTTCTCCATATACTTTTTTTCCAGGAATAAGATTTTTTGTATACAGTCTACCGTTTTCCTCAAATATGTTTTCAGATATTTCTTTCATTTTTAAAACCTCATACTATTTTTTTTCACTATATGTATTATAAATGAATTTTGAAAATTAGATGGAATTCTAAATTCCATCTTAAATTTTTAAAACCTTATGATATTCAAGTGGTTTTCAAAGTCTCCTGATATCACAATACTATAAAATAATAGCCAAGTCAAAGGTTTAAATCCATTTTGACCACTATTATATCAGTCTATTCATAGAATAGACCAAGGTAATCTATTGTGCAACTTTCGAAAGCATCTTTAGTTCTGTGTAAAAGCAGGACCAAGGCAGACATTGTTTACAATGTCAGCACACATAGATTCTTTTGAGGAAGCTCTGCCCACCTTCAGATGATATAGATCATCTGATAAAAGCGCTGAAAGTAAACTCATGGCAGGAATGTCATCCATTGGGAACAGAAACGAGACTCAAATAATAGCCAAAAGCTATCTTATAGAGATGAAACGGCCCATTGTGCGCAGGTGCAAGTCAGAAAGACGCATAGACAAATGTTGCAGGATGTATTGCTATGTCAATTGAGACTAGCGCAATATCAACAGCTTAATAGTTGTTTGATATATCAAACATCCACATAAGGCAGGCTACGATAGTTATAGGTGAATAATCTATAACACGAAGTGAATTTTATAAATTCACTTCGGGATTACCTTTTATATTTCTTTGAATTCTCCCAGGTTTCATCAAAAAATTCTTTATAGTAGTCATAATTCTTTCTAGATTTTATGACAAATGCAGTTGGTTTCTCATCCCAAACAATGGTCATGACATGGTTTTTGAATACGAATGTTCCTATTGGAAGAGTTTTATCAGTGAATCTGATTTTCATCCCTTTGTATTTATGCGCCTTTAATATGGTGTTTCTAAACATGTTGTTGGAAAGTAGGCGTACGTTTATTCCTCGCTCAATTCGTTTTTTATGGTAATTCTGGAAAAATCGTATTACTCTTTTGTCTTCCAGAGCATCACCAAGCATAAATACTTGATATTCATCGCCGCGGTTAAGTGTATCTACAATTAGATTGAAAGCTGATCTTAAGCCGTCATATGATTCGTAAACAATAGCTTCTGATATATCCTCAGTAAATTTTCGTCTGGCTTCTATCTGAGGAATAATCTCTCTTTCCAGTTTATTTTTTTGTTCAGCAATCTCATTACTTTTTTCATTAAGAAGTCTTATTAGATTTTTAGGATCTGATGCTTGAAAGTGTTTTACATTGTTTTTAATGACAAAACTCACAAGACCTTTTTCTTTCAGTTTATCAAGAATTACATATATTTTTGAATCAGGAACCGTTGACAATTTTATTATTGGACCAACTGTACTGCTTTCCAGCTTTAGTAGGGCAAAATATACCTTTATTTCGGAGCCAGACAATCCTATTTGATTCAATGTTTGTGTTTCCATGAAAGCCCTTTTCCCACAAGCTTCTTAAAACCATTTTACCACCACCTTGGTTGGGGGTAATGTTAATATTCATATTTTTTGAATAATACCATCATGCTAGATTGTGATTATAGTGATAAAGACAGTAATCATTCCAGAGAGAGTT
>JAZDMZ010000088.1:0-19738 GCA_043800495.1 Candidatus Aenigmatarchaeota archaeon | reverse complement strand
AAATTATACTATAGAATAAGTTAATATGTAATCTAAATTCTATTTTTTATAATGATCTTCAACTCTATCAGCAGGTCGTCCCATCATTTTTTCATATTCACCAGGTGTTAGATCAAGACGTTCTCCACCATAGCTTGTAATCTGTGAATAGATTATAGTAATGGACAGAACTATCTAGAGTTGTATAATACGCTGTCCTTACTATATGTGAAGACATAACTATCATATCTAGTCTAGAAAGTTATGTCTTGCACTATATCGGAGCCTTGCTTTCAGCAGGAGCCTGCTTGTTTTTTGGTAAACACAGATATCACACCCTTTTCAAAATATGTTTTGATAGTTTTTATAGTTTTTTTTCAGTTGTTTTACTACTTTGCAAATATGAGAAATTATATCTCAGAGAATTCATGCTCTAAAAATATTTATTTAATGATTATAAATATTCTTTCAGCATAAATGATAAAGTTTCATATTCTTTCAGCCGTGTGTTTTCAAGCTGTGATAATGTAAATTCTACCAATCCATTCTCTTTTTCTTTTATACCACCAATTAACGGTAAAGTAGATTTAACAACCACATTCACTTCTTCTGATCTGTCGTATGTTTTTTTAGCAGCGTTACTAATATGCAATAAAGAACCCTTTTCAGATATGTGTGTTGTTTTCATATCCTGAATACTTCTATCATAAATTTCAACAACGCTCTTAAGAACAGCATCTTTTTCACATCTATGATCAGGAGCACATGTTACACAATATTCTTTTAAAAGGGCTGATCCCATATGTGGCATGGGTTGAACACATATATGCCCACAAGAACCAAGATAATCCAATAAATTTTCCATTTCCCCTAATACCAACGAATAAATTGTTAAATCTGATCTATCTCCAATTGTTTCTAAAAAAGCCCGATATCTTGACATACTATCACATTACTACTATGTGGTCAATACATTAAATACCCTTCGTTACAGGAACATATATATTACAGTATATACATAGCTATTACATCATCTCATGGTTCCCAGATTTCATCAGCCAGATAGCAATATCCAATTCAGCAGGTTTTAGACCCAGCTGTCTTGCATAATTCTGAAATACTATCTCATATTCAAAATATCTCTTTTTTGTTAATTTTATACTATCAATAAGTCCGAGCTCTTTCATTGTGCGAAGTATGTGAACATCTAGTATTGCAAAATCTTCACCAAAACCAAGATTTCTTAATAAGTGTGAAGCCTCCTTCATACCAATACCTTTGACATTTCTGAGAATCCAAACACGCAATTCTTTAGGTTTTTGTTTCAATTCTTGAATCTTTCCATAAATAATATCAAAATCATTCCTTGCAAGTACAATGAATTTTGACTTATTATTCTGAAATCTAATACCTTTTAATAATACTGCCAATTCTTGCTTATTTGATGCTTTTAATTCACCTGATTTCATCAATCCTTCTAGACATGACCTGCATACAGGCGCCTTTGACTGTGGCACAGAAATACAGAACATTAGTTCAAAAAATATCTGATCCCTATCACCTAGCAGAGTCTTTCTACTAGTTAAAAAATCACCAATTCTACGCTTTTCCCTGTGATATGTTTCAAGAATTTGATCTTCCATATTTTAGCATTGTGAACAGGCTTTAAATTCTATTCTTTGTGATCATGCTCTCGTTGTTTTTTCCATAAATAATTTACACGATCTTCATGTTCTCTCCAAAGATGCTTATTTCTTATAAAATGCTTTTCAATTGACTGAGCTATTGGATGAGATTGGCTGTCTACTCTTAATCCAAAATGCTTTGTTACAAATCTTTCAACCGCCTCATGAATAATGATAGGCAATCTATCTTTTTGTCTTAATTTTGCTTCAATGTATATTGTATTTCTTTTTCTGTTCCAATTACCAATCATACCAACATGCTTGAAAACAACCACAAATTTCAGTCTATGACCAAGAAATTTCAAACTCAAATTATGTCCATGAAATCTAACATCCTTAATATGTTGTTTAGAAAGTTCTTTTATCAATTCCTTTTTATGTAATTTTTTCAATTTCTGGATCTGATTCATAAAATTAATTCAATTAACTAGAATAAAAAGAATTTTTGAAACTATATCATGCCAGGTGGCAATGGTGCATCTCTAGGAGATATTAAACTACTCATTAATGCATATGCAAAACTACTCATTAATGCATATGCAGTCCTTTCATCAAGATCTTCTGAACATACTATATCATTTCCTTGTCCAGAAATCCAATATCTTATATCAGCTCTTCCATGAACTATTCGTTCAATAGCATGCATTGTTTTACAGAATTCTTTGCCTTGTGTTTGACTATATGCAATATACATAGTATTTCTTGCAAGATATTCTTTTGTAGTAGGAAGTCTAGATTTATCATCTATCCAAACTAGAAAGTTGCCGCTATAAATAGCATTATCAATATCGTCTATAGAATATTCTGGCATATTATCAGCTTTTAGTTATTTTTATTTATAGTAATGGACAAAACTAATTAGACTATAATATTTTTGTCCTTACTATATTGTTAAAGACATAATTATCAATATCTGTTCTAGAAAGTTATGTCTTTAACTATAATCCATGACTTTTCATCTTTATTAAAATTGCACATATAACTATAATTTCACCATAGGTCCGAGCTTTCCACAAAGGAAATCGCAAAAGCCGCAACTTTTGCGTTTTAAAGGCTAGCATAGGTGTAAGAGAGCATGAACTGAACATCTCGCTCTTGCGAACTTGATGATTACATCCTGCTTCTATAAACCAGTCGTCTTGCTGGTACCAACATGCCTATTTTCGAGAGTTGCTTGGTTCTTAGATGCTTTCAGAACTTATCAACTATGGCGTAGCTACTCTGCTTGCCTTATCAGACAACAGATACACAAGAGGCCACGGAAAGACGTTCCTTTTACGTGCATCTACGTGCGTAGACACATTTCGTACTTGTCCTTCCTTTCTCTCAGGCAATTGTCCTAGATTACTCTAGGCTCTACACCTTCGGCAGATATAGACCAAACTGGCTCACGCCGTTCTGAACCCAGCTAATGTCCCCTTTTAACCCGTGAACTCCGGTACCCTTGGCTGCTGCTGCACAGCCAGGAGAGGGGAAGCCGACAGCGACGCCGCAACGCGCGGGGTCGATTTGTTCTCCCAACGATTCATGAACCGTCTATTCTGCTCCGCGAAGATAATTCTCCTTATCTTGTTTTATATAAACTACCTAGGTAATATTACCCATTTAATTCAGTAGCTACCCAATTCTGTCATAAACATAGTGAAAAACATATGTGTTTTTCACATGCAGTAAGGATAATATATTCTAAATATTATTGTCCATTACTACAATGTCAGATTTCTCTGACACGTTGGCTATTGAAATGTTTTGTAAAAAACATTCTAACACACCAAGTCTGTCTCAAGCTGGGACAGTGTCTTCATTATTAAAGATAGCTTATATTTGAACTAATTCTAGTTCATTGAAGAGATAGACCGATTATAAGTTAACCAAATTATTTAGTTAACTTTGTATATGAATCATGTGGATGGGAACTCTCACCCGCCACGACACCATTATCCCCAAGGTAGCTTTTCTCATGTCACCGGCAGCCATCTAAGCCAACCGGCGTATCGCTAACTCACGCTTTCGCGGTTGAATTCCATACTGATAGGAATTCAATCAACCTAGCTTTTGCGTTTGCACTTAACTCCGGATATGCAGTCCTAATAACTCATTATAAATCATTTCTATATTTTCTAGGAAGTTTGATAAGTTCTTTTATTATTGGTCTTCTCCAATCGTGTTCTTAGAAATTTTACAAAATATCTATCTTCTTTTTAGATTTAGTTTTTCTAATTGCTTGATTTTATCTAGTATTTCATAATCTTCATTTGTTGACATAACATACTTTCTCTTTTCTATTTCTTGTAAAGATTTTCTCATGAAGATATGTTAATTTAACCAGATAAAAAGATAGACATTATTGAATTAAGCTATTAAGAGTTCTGACCCGGATAAGCTAAGCTAACCTCGCCTATATCCTAAAATTATTTCTAACAATTGATCTGTATTTGTTGCTACATCAACTGATAATTTGTCAAAATACGATACGCAATTTGGATATGTATAAACTATAACTTTATAATTTTTGTTTTTGATGTTTTCGATTTTATTAATTGTTCTTTCCTTATGAAGTTTCCAATCAAATCCAAAAACCTCTATTATTAAATCATTGTCTATAAGAAAATCTGGATAAAAATTCATTATTTTCTTTTCATATTTAAATGGAATTTCTTTTGATGAAAGAAATTTAGCTACTTCCAATTCTTTCATGCTTCTAAGTTTTAGACCATTAAAATCTATCTTTGTTCTAAACGAATTTCTAAAAGCTTTCTCTAGTTGTTTATTTAAAATAGTTTTATCAACATTTTGAATAAATTTCCTACCGCCTTCAGAACCCATTTTTGCATAAAAATTGTTTCCATATCTAGCTTTCAAAGATGTTTCTATAGATGCACGCCATTTTTTGTATAATTCTTTATCCTTTTTCAAGATGTTTCTTAATTCTCTATTTCCTTGACTTCCTGTTATTTTGGCCCAATCTTTGCCATATTTTTTTCTAGCAATCATAGGACCTTTTTTACCTTCTTCTTTCAGAAGTTCTTTCAAATTGAAAGATTTGTAGTCATGCTCATTGATTTCTAGCTGAAATCTTAATGACCAATCATTTACAAGATTTTTAGGAATACTTCTTGCACCTATCATATATAGTTTTAGTCGTCCAAGAGGAATTTCTAGTTTAATTGACAAATCTTGTAAATTCTTGCTACCAGAAATTCTTTTCAGATTCTTGAAAAACTTTTTTCCTACATCTTTGTTTATAAATTTTATCCGAAGATTATCTTTATTCATATCTATATTTTGACTCCATAGTATATAAGCTTTGAGGACCTTTGATATTATTTCAAAGGTGTACCGCCCCAGTCAAACTATCTATCTGATGCTGTCCATCGTATTAACTTGATGTATGAAATACATCGATTTGTCTCGACGTAAGCAATGGGAAAAACATAGGACAGTGTTACATTGGCAACTCCATGTTTTCTTGCGACAACACTTCTAAGTTTCCTGTCTACGCTATACAATCCTTTTCTCATTACAACAACAGACTATAGTAAAGCTCTATGGGGTCTACTCTTCCCACCGAAGGTCTCCAGTCTAATCACTGGAAAAATCGTTTCACCAGGGTCCAGTTCGGGACAGCACAAATCTCGTTAATCAATCATGCAGGCCAATAATTAGTTGGCAAGGGATCTAGCGATCCTCAACTACAAGTTGAAGGATATACGTAATTCATAGTTATCAAAACTGATAACCGTTTTACGCTACCTTAAGCTATCTTTCTTACATTACTGTAAGGATTGGACTGTATCATCTTCTTTCGAAGTTCAGCGTACAGTCTCTGGGGATCTTATTTGTCTAGTTTTTTCATAATTTCTTCCAATGCCTCTCTTCTTTGTTTTCCACCAAGATTCATTCTATATGCTTTTTTGATTAATTCTTTAAAATTCTCGAGATCTGAATGCTCTTTTCTTTCAAGAGCAAACACAATCTCTCTGAATTTTACAAAATCTTCATATTTTGCTATAGGTGGATATCTTTCAAAGAAAGGTATTATTTTTTCTACTAACTGTCTTCTATTATCTACTAAAAAAACTTCTAATTCTTTTTGTCCAGACTTTTCTATTATTCTTCCACAATTCAAATTTTCTTTGAAAAGATTTAATATTTCATGATTTTCTTTTCTCTGAGTTATTTGAAACAATGGATCTAAAACAAGTCCAAATTTGGCAGATGCCTGATTTTTTATTGCTATACTAAAGCAACCTTCAGCATCTACAAATCCTAAGAGATAGTTATATAGATTTTTTCTTTTTCTTCTAAGTCGTTCAATTCCTATCATTCAATCACCTCTTAGAAGACAAATAATTTCCTGCTGATTACCCAACATACTATATGAGATTTTCCCTTACTAAGGACTCATATCTCTTTGGGGTTCCAGCATACAGCTGAATTTATTGACCGCCTTAAGTTAACGGTCAGAGTTACCGCCGGCCTACAATGGGGCATAGGCGGGTTGAAACCCGCTTTCACGCACCACCAGTGGCCACGATTCATGGAATATACAAGGCCTTTAGGCTTAGCATTCCACTACGTTTTTGTTAAGCAGTCGGATTTGTCTTGTCACTGCGACCTGCTTATCGCTAAGCAGGCACCGGTTATACCTAAGATACCCGGCTAATTTGCCGAATTCCCTGAACTGGATTCTCCTGAACACCTTCGCCTTTTCGGCGAGGGGTACCGGTGTCGGTTATTGGTACGAGCAACTAGTACTCTAACTTGTTAAATTTTCTTGACTTAAAGAATTTTATTCTTTGTAGGTTTTCAAGGACCCAAAGAATCATCAAAAGCCGGCATACACCAGCCCATTCATACTTTCAGATAATTCTCCTTATGACAAGACTCCTCATCTTTCAGTATTTAGCAACAACGATGATTGTTGTTCAATTATCTCTAGGTGTTTAAAACAAGGTCGAAGAATACTAATTGGTTTCTGAATATTAACAGAATTCCCTTTCTCGCAATGCCAGTTAGGCTTGCAATTAGGCTCGACTTATGAGGCAATAGAAGCACATATTTGATCTAACTTTTCAAGTTTTTTCCTTGATTTTATATATGAGATATCTCGAAATCTCATAATATTATCAAGTTTTTTACCAGATAAAATATCCACATAAAATAGATCATCTTTATCTGCTAAAATTTCACTGGTTTTTACGTTACAATACAAAAGAGAGTTTCTCACTCTTTCTAATAAACTTTTACCATATTCAGTATTTTTCTGATAAATTCTGAGTTTGCATTTTTTAATATTTACTGATCCTTCTGCATCAATAAATCCACTTGCATACGCTAATCTAAATTTCCAATCTAGTTTATCCAAATTTTTTTCTATCCTATTTACTAGATTTAAAAATAATAGACGAAGCAATTTGCTGTAAACTCTTATTGTATAACAAGGAAGTTTTCTCTGTTTCTTTATTCGCATTTTTTTATGTGGTAGTAGTTCTCCTATATAATTTAACGGAATTTCTACTTCTACAGATACATTTTCATAACCAAAGAGATCGATAAAATTCTCTACAATCTCTTTAGTTATATCAACATCTGTATTACAAATCCCTATTCTTGTTGGAGAGTCGTCTCTATCTCCTCTCCATAAACCAACTAACCACATTATATCTGGATCTATTATGATTTTTTCAGGCATATCCAACTCTTTATTGCTTGCTTCCAAGCCAAATTTAAAGTGTTGTTTAATTCCTAATTTTTCTAGATCTCCTAAAGATATTCTATTAGATCCACGTTTGTAATTTCTTATTGTTGATTCTGCAATACCCAAAAGTTTTGACATTTCTTTTGTTGGCATTTTTCTTAGATATTGCTGAACTTCCTTTGCATTTACTCTTGTTTCTTTTGGCAAAAGTTCTATTGTATTTATTTCCATGCATAAAGTTAGATTTCAAACTTTAAAAGCACTTCTAATGTACCCTCGGCAGATAAACTTTACCGAGGAACCCTTACCCCTCAGGTGGTTGGGATTCGAAACTTTGAAAAAGATTCATACCTCCTTCAAAGACTTTTCGCCCAACTTATGTTACTCCCGGCAGGATCCTCATTGCTGAAAGGTCCACACCTCCTTTAAGAAGTGCTTCTGCCCTAACAGCACGCCTCCCTACTAACTATGATCTTAGATCAAAGCTCTATGGTATCGGCAAACAGTTTAGCCCCGTCCATTTTGAGCGCTCAAAATCTCAATGGGTCCGCTGTTACGCGTTGTTTAAATGGTGGCTGCTTCTAAGCCTACATCCCCACTGTCTAAGACTTTAAACTACCTTCACTAACACTTAACTGTTATTTAGGGACCTTAACCATAGTTTGGGTTGTTCCCCTCTCGGATACCAAAATTACTCCGGTAACCTCACTCCTGTTCATGCGCTAATGTATTTGGAGTTTGACAAGATAACCCGAAGTCTCCCTCGTTAATTATCTAATCAGTAGCTCTACCCCATTAGCAACTAAGAACAAGGCTGTACTTAGATACATTTTGGGAGGAACCCGCTTTGGCGTCCCTCAGGCAGTAGAATAGACACTAAATTTTCAATATCATCTTTCTTTCTAACAAGATTAAAAACAGATGCAAATCGTAAAATTCCTGCAGTTGACTGAATGTAAATGGCATAACATCTTCTTCCTTTATCCTGATATATTTTTCCAACATTAATACCAAATTTTTCTAATACTTCTTTAACAAACATCAGAACATTTTTATCATTCTGATGCATTTGTATCTTCTTTTTCTTCGTTTTGATAAAAGTTTTTGGTTTTGTACAATGCCCTTCTGCATCAAAAAATCCAGAAATATATGGTATCCACATTTCTGAATCCTCTCTAACAAAAATTGGTATTGAAAATTTCATCAAATCTTTAAAATCAGCAAATAGCTTTTTTGAAAAGATTCTCAATTCAAAACAATTCCTAACTTTTCTTATTTTTCCATGACAACCAAACTCAATCAAAAACATTTCCTGCAAATACTCCAACCATTCTTTATTCTTTTGTGATATACTGATTAAATAATCTTTGTCATAAAGATATCCATCAGCCATTGCTCCAAGAATGTATGCAAGTTCTTTTGACTTTTTTAGTTTCATATGTGTATTTTGTTTCTCATTTATATACTAGTTTGCCTAGAGGACACTGGTTGACCAGTGACCAATGAAAAACAAATAGTGTCTACAAAGATAGACAATAGCCGAATCTGTTCCAATAATTAAATTATTGGTGGTTCATTAAAGCCTCACTATTGTTATTATCTTTTAATTCTACCTGAAAGATATCGCCAGATTCGATTGGCATTGAATCTAATTTGATGATTCTAAAACTAATCAAACCAGAATTTTCACCCCTAGACCCAGGTCACCCCAAAGGTTTGGACCATAACGGGTAACGGGCCTCGAATGAGCTTTCGCTCACCTTCACCCTGCCCAGGCCTAGATCATCTGGCTTCAGGTCTTAAGCCAGTGACTCACGCGCTTTCACACTCGCTTTCGCTGCGGCTTTCGCCTTGCCACTAGCATAAACTCCCTGCCCCGTTTTTCGAAACGGACGTTGGATTAGCTTTCTGCCTAACAGAAAACCTTACCCAACTAACTATACCTAACTGGTTTCACGTTCTTTTCATTGCCTGTTACGGCTTCTTTTCTATTTTCCTTCGCAGTACTAATACGCTATCGGATATTCCCCTAGAAAAGCTCATATACTTGGTGTGGAAGAAATGTAATCAAGTTTCTCAATGAGATAAACAAGATCGTTTTCCTCCAAGAGTTTCTTTAAATCATCAAAGAAGAGAATCTTTACTGACATTTCTTTGAAATATTTTGGTTTTTTAGCTGTTGTCACAATCAAAGCATTGTTTATATTATATTTTTTCATATTATTTCTTGCTTCTTCAATACCATGTTTCCAATACATACTGTTTTTTATAGTTGCCTTATGTTCCACGATTATTGGTTTATTATCAGCCTCAATAATCATATCTGGACCGTGTCCATTATATCTTTTTTGCACACATCTTAAATCAAATCCTTGTTGTTTAAACAAAGCTGTTAGAATTTCTGTAAGCAAATCATATTTCTTCTTTGCTGTTTTTTGGTTTATTCTTCTTTTTATTATCATTCCCATTTTTGACAATCTGTAATGAATGCTTGATGGATGTAAACCAAATTCTCTTGCAGTTTCTAATATTGAACCAGTTTTTAGATAATACTCTTTTATTTTTTCTAGATTGCTCTCGGTTATTTTCGGTTTATACTTGTTGTTTTTGCTTGTGTCTACACCAATTTTATTCAAATGATATAAAACTATTTCTGGTGTTGTATTGAATGTTTTTGCTATCTTAACCGATGATTTTCCTGTTAGATACATTTTCTGAAATTTTTGCGTCAGAGATATATCAATTTTTGATTCATGTTGTCTTGTTTTTCTATCATTGATAGAAACGTGTTTCTTAAGATATGCATGAACTGTTCCAGAACTTATTTTGAACATGGTAGCTATCTCTTTCATTGACTTTCCCTGTCTATACAGGTTAACAATTCTGAATTCTGACTCAGGTTGTATTTTAGTCATGTTATTACTATGGATTTGTTCAGATTTAAAGTTAACTCCTTTATTAGAACTTTCCTAGCTCAGGATCATATTTAGGTTTGGATCTAGATGAGACCCGTGTTCTGACTCATAACTCAACGAGCCATACTCTGGATACCAGCTATATACTTTTTCTACTACTCTTACGAGACTATCACTCTCTATAGTGCAGCTTTCCAGCTGACTTCAGATCGTAGAATTAAGCACAGCACTGGTCCAAACACCACATATCTGCTCTATTTCTAGGCAGATTCGGTTTGACCTCCATGGCTTTCAGTCGCCCTTACTTACCATATCTCATTTGATTTCTTTTCCTAGGGTTAATAAGATGTTTCAATTATCCCTGTTCACTTTCGCAGTTACCCGCGAATATAATGGGATGTCCCATTCGGTGATCCTACGTTCAAAGGCTCCATGCGCCTCGCGTAGGCTTACGGCAGCTTGGCACCACCTTCTTCGTTGCCTGAACCAAACGATTCCCCAATTAGGTGTGGGAGCTAGCTATCTTCGCTCGGACCTATGATTGCGTCATAATTATGAATCGAAATGATTCTCTGCACATCGCCAGACATAGTAATCAAAGAAAGCAATCTCGATTGAGATAATATTTTCTTTGTTACTATGTGTGAGATCACTAAGTATATTATGATCTCACCACAAGCACAGCTTGTTGGCTGAATACAATTAAAATAGCTAAGATTTTTACAAATCCTAGTTAAATTACCTGTAGACAATCCAATCAGATTTGCAATTAGAACCTAATTGCAAAGAAGTCCAGAAGGACTTCATTTTCACTAATTTGATTGTGATTTTGATATTAACATATTGCTATTCAGAAGCCGATAGTGATGTACATAAACATAGCGAAAAACATATCATTTTAATTGTTTTTCACATGTAGCAAAAATAATTTATTATTTATTGCTACAAGCATTGCATATAGTTATGAGCAAACTAATAAGACTATGATATTTTTGCTCTAACTATATGTACAAAGCATTAATGTTTTAAAAAACTATGCTTCGTACTATAATGATACGCAATGTAATATTCTGCACCCAACTATCGTAAGATCAAACACGAACACATGCATCAATTGTCAGCACTGCAAAATGCTCTTTTCAATCTGCTGCAACAAGTTTTCTGCCACAATCCTTGCTGACTCTGAACAGCTAAACGTAGTTTTTTTGATCCCCAAAAATTATATTATTTTGATTTTCTTTTGGGATAATCATAATTATAGTAATCTTACATACAAAGAAAAATATATAAAGGTTGTTTCATGTTAGGTTTTGCAATAAGGATTGACACTGAACAGAAGTCATTGCATCTGAAACATATTTCTATAATCGTCCTTCACTACATCATATAACGCAGAATCAATAGCATCGTGTAAATATTTTATCTGTCCATCAACGAATTTTGCAGGAATTAATTTACGTCGATCCTCTGCAGAAACAGAAACCCGTACTATTCTGTTTTCTGGAACACAAACAATATCAACACTGTTTTTATCATGTTTTTCTCCATGCCAAGTTATACCAGAAGAAATTTCCTTAACAATTCTAGTGAAATCCCAGAAAGGAGGTTCCGTATACAATTTAAATACCTTATATAATTCAGTGCCCTCTCCGATACCTAATTTAAATTTATATTCTCTGGTAAGTTTGATACTTTTGAAATCTGTTTTAGTACTATCTTTAAACGCTCTAACACACCTGCCCAGTATTTCAATAAATTGATCAGGCGGATAATCCATTGCATCTATAGCTAACCCACAAAAGAATCAATATTATAATTTGTGGTTTGCTATATGTGAACCCAATGGTATCATATCCTGAATCTTTATTGGGTTCACTATAATCGAATACATGCATTGTTTACTGAAAAACTGGTATCACTGTTGCTAAAAACAGTTTTTGGGCAAATTGCTGACACAACCGGATTTCCATTATATTCACCAATTTCAAATCCAGTAAGGTCCTCTTTTTTTGGAAAAAGATTGCCAAGTCTTTCATACACACCTGCTGGTATTGTAAAATCATACTTTGGAATCTGATCAAATGTTATAGTAATGGACAAAACTAATTAGAGTAGAGTTATTATATTTTTGTCCTTACTATATGTGAAGACATAACTATAATATTGTTCTAGAAAGTTATGTCTTGCACTATAATTCAGCACTGTATTTCACATCCCTAAGTTTCATTACCATATTTTTTTAATATAAGAAGAATATTAAAAGCACAAATATCTATTTCTAAACATTTAAGTAATTCACAAGACGAATAGAATAGTTAGGGCCGATAGATCAATTGGAAGATCGCTTGCTTTGCAACAATCCTTTTCTTGAAAGGATGCATGATAGCAAGAGGCTGTGGGTTCGAGTCCCGCTCGGTCCATTTTATTAAATTAAGTTACTGTTTTCTGATAATATAACTTAACCAGAGGGTAAAAATATTCTTAACCCATCTGTTATTTATTCTTTTCTGATAATATTCAATTGGTGATCTTATGAAATGCAACACCTGTGGATCAACAAAACTAGGAATAGATAGCGGCATGAAGTACTGCAAAGAATGCGGAACTCTTTTTGAATAAATCATGCCAAATCCTTCTAGACATCTCTTTCACAAAATTTCTAGAGTTGTGCTGCAGTTCTCTCTTTCAATACATGCCTTGCAGCAGTTATTCTTAGCACAGAATATTGAGAACTTTGATTACCCCTACAATTTATCAAAGTTCTCAATAAGGACTTTGAACAAAAAACATGTTATTCAAAGTCCTCTACTCAGGTGATAACAATTCAAATATAAGTTTACCAACAGAAAAATTTCTATCCAGATGATTTTATCTCAAATTCTTTAACATCTTCAAGATATCTTTCTTTTTCAATTTGAGCTCTCTAGGATTTAATTCTATATATTTTCCATCTGAAAATTCAGATACTATTTTAATAAGACGATCAAGAAAATGCAGCAGATTGTTTTGTTTTAAGATTTTATAATATAGATCAAAATCAATGGAACACTTAGAAATCATGCTTAAAATATCGATTCTATCCTTTTCTCCTTTCATGCTGTCTTTTCTTTCCAATTCTGCACCCTGTTTAAGCGCAAGAAGATATTCAATTTTTGCAACTGAAAAGCCATCTATTTTTTCTGTTTCTATCTTCTCAATTGGGATAGCAAGTTTTGAATAATACTTGACATAAATATCAATATCAATTTCATCTTTTTTTATCTCATATTTTCTCATTTTTTCATTTTTTCTGAGATCATGCGATTCTTTTAGTTCTGACAATGTTTTGAAATCAATTATAATATCTATATCCTTTGATTTGTTAGATCTCGCCCAGAGATAAACAGCCCATCCTCCTATCAAAATAAAATTAAACTCTTCTTTTATCTCATGTAATATTTTCCAGCTTTTTTCAGTTAAAATATTATGCCAATAGTCCATCTATCCTCGCCTCAAGTTCTTTTAGAAACTCTTTTGCATACCATTCTTTCATATTCCATATATCTACGAAAAGATGGCTCATGCTCATTCTTTTTAAATCTCCATTAATTACGAAAAGATTTGATACATTCTTGTTTTCTGGGAATCTTCTTTTAATTTCAGTAATGTCTGATGCATACACATAGACCTCTGAATAATCAGCTGGCATGCTTTTGAATATAAACTTATATGCAGAATATACTGCAAACACAGCATCATTAGACATTTTCTTTTCAATATCTGTAACATCTGCATCAACCCTAGTCTTATATATAATATCCTTTTCAATGTTCCTGATGCTAGCCCAATAATAAAGAATCTTCTTTGCGTCTGTAACATCAAAAAATCGAATACTTATTTTAATAGCTCCCATGTTCTTCAAAGGAATTAGTGCATGGTTTACTGTGCTTAGTGATATGTGTAGTTTTCTGGATATCTCAGCCTGAGTAAATCTGGTCATGCTTTTTTCAATCCTGCTATCCAGTATTTCCTTATATACAAGCTCAAGTTTTTTCATGAAATCATCATATATTTATTAGGCCTAATTATTTAAATATCTTTCGATGATTATAGAAACATATATAAATAGGATATAATAGAATCGAAATCTGATTTATAGTATCTATTTAACTGATTTCTAGCCAAATTACATATTCTCTAGTAACGAAAACTTAATGTTCTCAAGAATCCTTCTTTTAAAGATGCACGAAAACTGCGTTCCTCGAGAAGAATTTGAAAAACTTCAGGCAGAAGTTATAGAACTCAGAAAGCTTGTGCAAATTTTGATGAGTCCTTTCATTCCTTCTTCCAAGAAAATAATTAAGGAGAAAAAAGATGATGAGCCAAAAGAACCTAAAAAGCTTGGCGCTCCTGAAGGGCATAAAGGAGCTACAAGAAAAACACCTATGCCAAACAGGGTTGTTAATCATGAGAAGCCAAGCTGTTGCATAAAATGCAACAGCCAGAATCTAACGATAAAACAGCGAAAAAAGATTATAGAAGATATAATTATTATTCCAGATATTGCAGAAATCCATTATTTTGACTGCAGTTGCATGGATTGTGGAAAGATGTTTGAAACAGCTTCTCCAGAATTGCCTGTACATGGAAAATTCGGTCCAACTATCACAGCATTATGGGAAAATATGTATTACTTTGGCACAGTCCCATTTAAGAGACTTTCAACAATAAGCATAGAATGTCTTGGCACAAACATAACTCCCTCAGGTATTATGAATGCAATTTATAGAACTTCAGATATATTTGAACCAGAATTTGAAGAGATCAAAGAAAATGTAAAAAATTCTGATTATGCAGGAAGTGATGAAACAAAATATTCTGATTCTTGACTATGGAACATTTCAACAAGAACGGATGTTCTTGTTTTGATGAGAAACACAAGAAGCTCAAGAGTGCTTGTAGAAGTTTTTGGTGACAGGTATTCAGGAATTCTAAACTCAGATTGTTTTAGCGCATATGAAAAATACGAGGCAGATGAATACCAAAAATGTTGGGCACACATTTTGCTAGATGGGGAAAATCTTGCAAAACACAATGATGAAGGAAGAAAGCTCTATCAAGAGCTTTCTAGAATGTACAAGTACATTACCAAAACAAAAGAAAATAAAAAGGAAAATGCAAAAAACGTAAAGTTTTGGATATGGAGACAGAAAAAGATTATAGCATCATGGGCATCAAAAAGCTATGAATCAAAAGCTGTGCTAAATTTGGTCAAGAGAATAAATAAATATCTGGATCAGTGGTTTACTTGCTTGAAGTATGATTTTGTAGAGCCCACAAACAATGCACGCGAGAGAGAAATCCGTAAAAATGTGATAGCTAGAAAAGTTTCTGGTTGTCATAGAAGTGAGAAAGGAAAACGCGCGAGAGAAATCATGATGTCAAACATCTTGACAATTCAGAAAATAGGAGAAAATCCATTTGAGTTTATATCAAATACAATAAAGAACTACAACTCAGGAATCGTGAAAATAGGTGTCTAGAAGCTTAATAGATACGATTTATATTGCTCTTCACAGATTTCTGGGAGAATTATAGAATTTGACATCACCTTGGATTTTTGCTACCCACAAAAGAAATTCTCTCAAAAAGAATCTACAAAGAATGCGGAACTCTTTTTGAATAAACCATGCCTAGTTCTTCTAGACATCTCTTTCACTAAAATCTTAAGAAGTTTAAGGTATATTTCTATAAATGAGCTCTAGAAAACAGCACACAAATACACTGGCTTATGATTATGATAGTTACTTGGCTAGAGCACTGTTTCCTAAATATGATGAAATGCAGGGGTTGATTGTTGAACAAATACCATTTAGTGTTAATGACAATTTTACTGTTATTGATTTTGGCATAGGAACTGCTGAAACATCAATGCGAATACTTAAAACTTTTCTAAGAGCTTTTGTTCTCGGAATAGATGAAAACGAGGAAATGATTGAAATAGCAAAGAAAAAAACAAACCTTTATGATAATAGAATATTTGTCATGAAACAAGATTTCTATACATCAATACCACCAATGAAGGGGGATGCTATTATATCATCAATCTCTTTACATCATGAAGAAGATAAAGAACAACTGTTTCAACGATTTTATAGCACAACAAATACCAACGGAGTGTGTATTGTTGCAGATGTTGTAACATATAAAGATAAAGAAAAAACTATGCGAACAGAGCAGGAATGGAAAGATTATTTAATAAGAACACTTGGAAAAAAACAGGCAGTATACAGGTTCGATGAATTTAAAATACATGATAAACCATCGCCACTAGAAGATCAGCTGAAATGGATGAAACAAGCCGGGTATGTGAATGTAAGAGTATTCTGGGAGTGTATGAATTATGCAGCATTCGTTGGCTATAAAAATAATCTATTTTATCATTCTTGAAACATCCTGTTCAAATGTTGCTATAGAAATATCCTTTTCTTCTCCTGATTTCATGTTCTTTAGTTTTACAATATTCTTATCAAGTTCTTTTTCACCAACTATTATTGCATAGGAAATTCCTTTTGTATTAACATAGTCCAATTGTTTTGACAATGAACGATTCATGATATCATATTCAGCAGCTATTCCAGAATCTCTTAATTTATTCACAATATTCATAACCTGTCTAGTGACTTTCAAAGAATCTCCTATTGATATCACAAAAGCCTTTGTGTTTGTTTTTCCTAAATTCAACAATCCCCGTGATTCCATGAGTTCAACAATTCTTGCAAATCCAAGAGCAATACCCATTGCAGGAGTTGGTTTTCCACCATATAATTCAACTAATTTATCATATCTTCCTCCTCCAGCTAGACTAAGCTTTCCATCTTTTGTTCCTATTTCAAAAACAATTCCAGTGTAATAATCTAAACCACGAACAAGACTCAGGTCTATTTTTATATTGTCCTTATAATCATCCATCAGCTCTTCTAATCTCATCAAATCTCTAACAATATTCACAACAGTCTTTGATTTAATATCAGAAATATCAGATGATATAATTTCAATTATTTTGTTAATCTCTCTTGATCCAAACCCTTTTTTAATCAATTCCTCTTTTACACCCTCTTCTCCAATCTTTTCCAGCTTATCTATTGACCTAAATATATCAGATACTCTGTTAACATCAATTCCAATATCTAGAACAAGCCCTTCTATCAGTCTTCTATCACTAACCCTTATTATAAAATCTTCTATTCCAAGTTCTTTGAATATTCTGCAACAGGTTAATAATAATTCAGCCTCTGATCTAACATCAGAAGAACCTATGATATCCATGTCAAATTGTCTAAATTCTCTATATCGTCCTGCGCCAGGTCTGTCATATCTCCACACATAGCCTGTCTGATATCTTTTAAATGGTTTTGGCAACTGAGGATTGTTTGCAACAAATCTTGCCAAAGGAACAGTAAAATCAAATCTTAGTCCTAACTCACGATCAGATTTATCTTTAAAATAATAAACCTCTTCTTTTATTGCCTCACCACCTCCAGATTTAGCAGAAAGCAATGCCCAGTCTTCAAATCCAGGTGTTTCAATGGTATCAAATCCGCATAGTTCAGCAACCTTTCTCATCCTATCCAGAACATATTGCTGTCTAATCATCTCCTCAGGTAAAATATCCCGTGTTCCTCTAGGTGGTCTGTAGTTCATTTTAAAAACCTTATTATAATTATGGGTTTTCGAAAGAAGTTCTATCTGAACTTCATAACCATCATATATTAATTGGAATATAATCTATATTAAATCCAAACTTTCTAGGATTAAATATCTTCAAGCCATTTTCAGTTTTCCATAATCCAATAGCAGGTATTGCAATGATAGATACTTCCATGCCATCTGTTATATCTCTATTATAAACACCATTTAGATTACTGTCAATAACAGATATTGAATCAGGACAGGTTGCAGTAACGCATTTATCAATCCATGCAATAAGATTCTCGTTTTTGAAAAATATTTCAGCACTTTTATTTTCATACATACCAGAACCAGCTACAAACACGGTTCCCTGTAAAAATCCATTAGCATTATTCTTATCAACATTCTGAATTTTTCCACAGAATATTTCTCTAGCTGATAATAATTCTAATATTTTGGAAAGATTAGTGATGTTTCCAAGTTTCATTGACAATGACACAGTGTCTTTAGTTAATATATCCTTAACATCACCAATCTTCATAGGATAGCCGACAACATAGACATAATCACCAAATTTATCTGATATGTCTCTTATGTTTTTTTCAAGTTTGTATACATCTTTCTCAAATATGATATCAATAATACAATTCTTTCCTACTATGACAACAGGTGATCTATCAATATTTTTCAATGACAGCGTCTCGATAAATATCTCAGGTGAACAACGACCACCAACAATATCAGCATCTACAACAGCTAATTTCATCAAAGAAGCTAGGTAAAACGTTTCTACTAGTGAACAAGGACCTATCTCAACAGGTATTATTGCTGAAAATTTTATATTCAGAAGAGTCTCTAATTTATTTTTTGCCTTGATGATATTCTCTAAATAACTATCTATATTATCCTCATTGTTCACACTACCAACTGCAAACACAGTGAAAATATATTCTGATTGATCCATATCATCTAGTTTAATCATGTTGCATTTATCACAGTCCATCTTCTCAATGATGTTAGTTGCAGCCTTTATTGAGCCTCCTCCACCAGTTGCTAATATAGACGACCCAGTTGCAATAGCTCTTAATGTATTTTTGTCTATCATAACATCACTTGAACAAATTGCTTAATAACACATCAAAATCATTTGCTATATCTTCTACTATCTCAATAACTTTTGTACCATACATATTTTTTGTTTTTTGTGTAATACAAATGCCATTAATTGGATTATTTCCTGAACTCTTTGTTTTTCTATATTCTGTTTCTAATTGAATTGCATCAGCAATCTTTTTTCTAATAGTCTCTGAAAAATAGAGATAGCTATAACCAAGTTTTATTATAGGATTTTCTGTTAATGGATATGGATTAGAGCAGGCTATTTTTACAGTTTTGATAAGCTGATTTCTCCTATTGCCTGCAGTAAATGAAATATCAATAGTATCCATTCTGCTATTACCAGATCCATTAAGACTAGGTCCTGGTAAAAATCCAGCTATACCAAAACCATTGTTTTTACCAGCTCCCCATGGATTCTGGTATAGAAAATTTTCTATCCCATCTATTGTATTGAATGTTTCTATGAAGTGTTGTATTGGTTCAGAACAAAAAACTTCTTCAGTATCAATATAGCCGCACTCTTTCAATAATTTTGGCCAAAGATATGTATACATTAGATCAACGTTGTTTAAGTTAAGTGTCAATGGTTTTCCAGAATCTTCAGATAATAGAGCAACGTATTTTTTCAGATAATCCTCAATATCACTCGTGTAAACATTTGTTAGCAT
>JAZDMZ010000078.1:0-3526 GCA_043800495.1 Candidatus Aenigmatarchaeota archaeon | reverse complement strand
TGTTCTATCTTTGTTTGGCATATCTATCACCTATTATGAATATATATTCATAACTATTTAAGCTTGTTGATTGCTGTAATGAATGACCTAAGACCTATTAATAATATCATAACCATATAGTATTAACAACTAATGAATTATTCTTGTTTTATAAAGTGATTTATACGAATTCTTTTGTTATTGTTGTAGATGGTGATGATATGGTATGGAAAAATGTATGTAAGTTTTGTGATGACTTTGAAGAGGACATGAGTGCAAATTGGAATACTGCTCTGGATAATGCAACTGTATCTGGAAAAATTGCGAATGATACATCATATGATATAAAGAAAAAGATATCCTGGTGTGTTTGCAAGTCATGTCTATCACACGGAAAGAGTTTGGCAAAGTGTAATAAATGAAGTCCTCTTGGACTTCCTGTACTTTAGTGTAGGGTTTCTCTGGAAGGACTTTTTTTCAAATTACTACCACAAGCTAAATCATGTGGTTTCCAATGTCAAAGACTTCTGCACAACCATCGGTCACCGTACAAATGAATCAGAGATTCATTTGGCGGCTTAGGAAAGCAAATCTTTCCTCAAGCAGATCGATGGTATGTTACTGCCGAAGTTTTTGACAACCTGTGCCACCAGTTGAAAACTGGTGGAAACACGGTTTGTAAATGATAGTCTTTGATAAAAGTATTAGCACTCTGCATGAGTGGTTAAAAATAAACCTTTATATATTCATCTGGCTATATATAGTAATGGACAGAACTATCTAGAGTTGTATTATAATCTGTCCTTACTATACATGGTGAAGTGAAACTTCACCTGTACAGCAGAAACTATTGTTTCTGCCTGTATGTGAAGACATAAATATCATATCTAGTCTAGAAAGTTATGTCTTGCACTATAATCATAGAGAATAGAGAGGATTTCTATATTAAAGAGATAAAATCTGGCTTAAATTCTTGTGATAGATACAAATGAAAATAGGGTCGAATATAATATGAGTTTTCAAAAATTAGAATTGGATGAAAAGATTTTACGTGCATTGCATATACTTGGTTTTACAGAAGCAACTGAGATACAGCAAAAGGCATTGCCAGATGTGTTGAAAGGTAAGGATGCGATAGTTCAATCAATGACTGGTTCTGGTAAAACAGCTGTTTTTGCAATACAGGCTCTTCAAAGAGCAAGTAAAACAGAAGGAGTACAGGTATTGATTATTGCTCCTACTAGAGAACTGGCAGAACAGATTGCAGAACATATTTCTAAAATAGGAAGATTTACTGGAATAAATGTATGTAAAATATATGGAGGAGTTTCAATGGATCCTCAGATATATAATCTTCGCAAATCTCAGATTGTTGTGGGTACTCCTGGACGTCTTATGGATCATATGAGAAGAGGAAATCTTTCTTTGAGTAATATAAAACTTCTTGTATTGGATGAAGCTGATCGTATGTTAGACATGGGTTTTGTAGATGATATTGAAGCAATAGTAAGACAGACTCCACGACAGAGACAGACAATATTATGTTCTGCTACAATACCTGATAAGATAAGGCATCTTGTCAGAAGATATATGAAAGATCCTATTAAGGTAAGTGCTCAGAAATTTGTTTCTGATCAAAAATTAAAACAGTATTATATTGATGCAAACCAAAGGGAAAAAATATCTACTTTGATAAATGTTATAAAGAAAGAAAAACCAGAATTGGCAATAGTTTTTTGTGGAACAAGACATGCAACCGATTTTGTAACAACCTATCTGGAAAGAGCTGGTATAGAAGCAAAGGCGATACATGGTGGGTTGAAACAGCAGAGTAGGATGAGTGTTCTAGACGGATTTCATAAAGGAAGAACACATATTCTGGTTGCAACAGATGTTGCTGCTCGTGGATTGGATATAAAAAATGTTAGTCATATTTTTAATTTTGATGTTCCTAAGACACCAGAAGAATATACCCATAGAATAGGAAGAACAGCAAGAATTGGTAAAGATGGTAAATCAATTACAATAATAACAAAGAATGATCATGATGTTTTTAGAAAAATACTTGAATGGAATAAGGGTATTGAGAAGTATAAAATGGAATAAGGGAATTGGGAAGTATAAAGTGTACTTTATAAAGATTTCTGATATAATTATGATATGAAAAATAATCTACCACTCGAGTATGTTGCAAAATGGAATTGTCATAATCCATTGAATTATCAAACAGCTGAAATAATGTTTCATGTTGATTGTACAGAAACTAATCATGGAAGAGTTTTGGTTATGACACAGACGGATTCAGTTGCTCCAGGAGAAGTGGGTGATATGGTATTTTCTCTTTTAAAAGATCCTTATATATTTTCTCTTAAGGTCAAGTGTTCTGATGGTGAGAAATCATACCGTCTTCAAGATATGGCTGGATATGCTATACGTAATTTGAATGATGAAGAGATTGGAGAACACACAGACGTATTTTCAGAAGTGCTCAAATGCCATCCGCATTCAGGTATTCTTATAAATATATACAATGAAGAAAACTCTGCTGTATGTAAGTTGTTGTTGAATGAATATTTGAGTTTGTTGAATATTGAACTTGGTAAAGACTTTGATAGATTTAAAGGTCATTGGTAATTATTTCTTCCAGAGACCATGGAGATTGCAATATGCTCTTGCCTGTGTTCTGGTTGCTTTGATTTCAAAAAGAGCTTCTGGTTTTTGACTAGGTTTTAGATATTTTTTATAGATAATACCATCTGCAATGAGTTCAATCCATTCTATGAAATGTTTGTCTTCCATTGGATGTGGAACAGAGCCTATTTTTACAAGAATTCCTTTATCAGATTTTTCAATAACAGGTATATGTTTTTCATGACTGGCATCAACTGTATTTTCTTCCATCAATTGCATTGGCTGACCACAACATACCAATTGGCCGTTTCCAATGTGTACTAGTTCTATAATGTTTCCACATATATTACATTTGTATATTTCATTTAGTTTCATCAAACCCTCTCTGATTTGTCAATTACTATAAATTATATTAGGAGCTATTCTTTTATAGACGCTTTTAAAAAAAATGATTATTGTTATACTTTTTAGTTATAACAATCATTGATGTTTTACCTTAATAGCTTGTATGGGAAATACTATTAAATGGGGTTTGTATTAGATGCGTGGTAATCTAGCAGCTGGTGCAGCAGTTTCTGTAGGTATTGTTCTTATTGTTAGTGCTCTAATGGTGACTAGTAGTACAATAGGTAATATTGAATTCAATCCTCAGGAAGCATATGATATTGATGTTTCTAATTTAACAAATAATTTTTCAGAAGAAATTTCTGTGGCTATGGCTGAAACATCTAGTAATATAGAAGATATTGTGCCATTGGAAATACCGTTTAGTGAACAAAAGCCAGTGAAAAAACCTGTGTTATATGGAGGAGGTGGCAGTTCATCTAGCGGAGGATCTGGTGGTGGCTCAGGTGGTGGAGGATCTTCTGGTGTGATTATACCAGTTGTAATGCCTGTTATGATTCCTGATAATTCT
>JAZDMZ010000056.1:0-4201 GCA_043800495.1 Candidatus Aenigmatarchaeota archaeon | reverse complement strand
ATGCTATGGTGTTCTTTACTTTCCATTAATAGTCTTAATATTTCTAAATATTCATTAGCCATAATACACCATAGTATTATGGTATAAAACCATATAAAGCTATCTACCACGATTAATAAGACTTAGTAATGGACCAGCTGGGAATTTCACCTGATCTTCTTTGCGATATAATCAGTTCGTTAGAACTGAAGATTCTTTTTTGGTGAACCTTAGCGTTTTTCTTCTAAAGAAAAAAGATCAGGATTTGAACCCAGAGCCTCGTGCATGCCATGCACGCATCATTCCGAATTAGACCACTGGCCCATCTAAACTAAATATCATAAAACAGCTTAAAAACCAGTATATAGTATGTATTGTTTAAGTATTTAAACATTTGTTTATAAATATAGACATATGTTTAATGAATTAGACAAGCTGAGATTGTTTTTTGAAGAACCTGCTAGGGAATTTCACCTAAGAGAGCTCTCTAGAATTACAAAAAAGAATCCAGTAACCGTAAAGACACATCTAAAATCATTTGTAAAAACAAGTGTCATTAAAAGAAAAAAAGAGAGAAATCTCGAGCTCTATTCAGCAAATACTGAAAATTTATATTATAAAGAATACAAGAGAATCTATAACAAAGCTAAACTCTTTGAATCAGGTTTGATAGACTTTCTAAAAGAAGAATTTTCTCTACCAGTCATAATTATCTTTGGAAGCTATGAAAAAGGAGAAGACAATCAAAACAGTGATATAGATATTTTCATTTTGACAGAGGTCAAGAAGAAATTAGATATAGATGATTATGAAAAAAAACTAAACAGATCAATACAGTTTCATATAATGAACAAAAAGGAGTTTGAAACTATAAAGAAAAAAAACCCAGATCTTATCAATAATGTCATAAATGGATCTGTTATATACGGATTTTTCGAGGTTTTGTAATGTTAAGCTGGAATGAATATGTCAAAAAAGGAAGTGTGAGAAAGATAGTTGTAGATAAAGGAGTTATAAAAACATTAATAGAGATTGCTGATAAAAGAATTAAAGTAATATCAAAACTAGGAATATCTGAAGAAAATTCATCAATAGTATTTACTAATTATTATGACAGTCTGAGGGAGATTTGCGATGCTATTTGTTTGCTAAACGGATATAAAATATATAGTCATGAAGCAATTGGATTATATTTAAGGGATTTCCTGAAAGAACAGGCTATCTTCAATAAATTTGATAGATTCAGAATATTAAGAAATGGTGTTAATTATTATGGAAAAACAATTCCTTTTGAGGTAGCTAAGCAGGACATTGCAGATATTGAGAAGATAATCAAAGAACTTAAGACTAAATACCTAAAAACACAGTGAAATCGTGAATTTAAAAACTCCTAACCCAATCCTAATCTATGAAGAACATGATTGACAAGATAGAATACAAGCCAGAATGGCAACAATTGGCAACATTTGTGTTGAATAAGACAACACCAGTACATAACTGGTTTTACTACAAAGAAGGGTTTTCCAAAGAACTTGTAGATATTCTGATAAAAGATTTTGGGATTAAACAAGGTCATACTGTTCTCGATCCATTTTGTGGAAGTGGTACAACACTATTGGCCTGTAAGCAAAACAATATCAATGCCATTGGTCTTGATGTTCTTCCAATATCTGTATTTGCAAGTAAAGTAAAAACCTGTGATTATGATATAGAAAAATTAAGTCAGGTAAAGCAAGATTTTATGAAAATTAGGTTTGAAAAACCTATTCCAATACAAATGGAATCTGTAAAATTCATGAAACTATACTTTTCAAGATATGCTCTAGAAGACATTGTGTTTCTAAGAAGAGCAATAGCAGGAATTGAGGATGAGGATATTAGAAATCTATTCACACTAGCCCTGATAAACACAGCCCTGAAAATAAGTTATATATGGAAAGATGGAGCTGTTCTAAAGGTAAGAAAACATCCAACACCTCCAATGAGAAAATTATTCAAGAGAATCCTGGAAATTATGATAAAATCTTTGAAAAAGACCAATAGTACACAGACCACTGTCATGGTAAAGCAACATGATGCCAGATACATTCCACTTGAAGACGAATCAGTGGATTGTGTTATAACATCGCCTCCTTATTATAATAACATAGATTATACAAAGATCTATAAAATAGAAAATTGGTTTGTCAATGATATCATGGAAAATGAGCCATCTGTTAGATCATTTGTAAGCGGAGTAGACTATTATTTCGAAGATATGAAAAAAGTATTATGTGAGCTATTTAGAGTCTGTAAAAAAGGTGCAAAACTAGCACTAGTAGTTGGCAATGGTTTTTTGAAAAATCATTTGATTTTTCAAAGAAGTCCATTTGAGGAACATAGTGGACTTCATGATGGTAAGGTAGTTGAATCAGATATTCTATTATCAGAGATTGCTGAAAAAATCGGCTTTGTTGTTGAAAAAATAATCACAGTCAATGAACGCTTTGCACTCAAGGACAGAACCACAAAAGTAGGCAAACTAAGAGAATCCATAATAATTCTATCAAAACCATTGTAAGTGATGATATGAAAATACTAAGCATTTGCGGAAGTCCTAGAAAAGGAAATAGTGAAGCAGTCCTCAATAGGCTAAAACAAATATTTGAGAAAATAGGGGTAGAAAATAATATCATTCTATTAAGAGAGAAAAATATTCAGAGATGCGATGGTTGTGTTGAATACTGTAACAAGAATTTTAATTGTCACAAAAAAGATAATATGACAGAGATTGTTGATAAAATAAACGAATCAGACGGATTTGTGTTCGTATCTCCAAATTACTTCAAGATGCCTTCTGGTATATTCAAGGATTTTATAGACAGATGCAGTGTTTTCTATACTGCACAGACAGATCTATCCATGAAAAGAGCAGTTGTCATTGTTGTTGGTGTAGATGTTATTAAAGAAATAGATGTCTGCCTTAGTAACATAAGTGATAATTTTTGCAAAACTCTTGGTATTCATGTTGTTGCAAAAAAGAGTTTTTGCTCAAAAAGTGAACTCAATGGAAATTATAATGATATTTTTGAGAATAATCTAAATCCTGAAATAGGAGATGAACTTGAGAAAATGGCAAATAAACTATACAATAGTCTCAAAGGCTGTGATAAATAGAAATAAATCGTTGATGATATGAAAATCACAATCTGTGCAAGTCTGGAGTTTACAGATAAAATAATAGAAGCAAAGAATATTCTTGAACAAGCTGGACATACTGTGCTATTGCCAAAAACTACCCAGAAAATCATTGCAGGTGAAATAACCACAGATGACATAACCAGGCAAAAGCAAGATGGTAATATTGTGGACTATGCAAGAAAAAATGATGCAATCCGTGAGCATTATAGGAAAATTCAGGAAAGTGATGCAATTCTTGTTTTATAGCTATACAACAAAATAATCCGTATTATATTTTGTTGTTAGCTATATGTGAAACCAGTCTATGATGTCCTGATTATTTACTGGTTTCACTATAAATTATGCAAAAAAGGATGTAGAAAACTATATTGGCGGAAACGTATTTCTAGAAATAGGATTTGCACATGTTCTTGGCAAAAAAATATTTCTCCTGAATGATATACCAGATGTAAATTATAGACAGGAAATAGAAATAATAAGCCCTCTCATACTTCATGGATCTCTGGAAAACATTATCTAAATGAAAAAATTGGTATATCATTATGTCTTCTTTTCCATGCATTTCTCCAATCTTCCAAAGAATACCAGATTGTTTTATCTTTTGTATTTTTCAAATCAGATGGAGCTATTTTTATTCCTTTTCTATGAGATTCGTTTAGTGTATCAGATAATCTGTATAATACATGACCTTCCTCATCCTCCAGGTTTATGCCCTCTAAATAAAAAGGGTATAGTGAGAATGAGAAAAAAGTATCTGCTGCTGATAATCTATCTGTCGCGTTGTTGAGTTGTTTTCTCAGTGAATCTATATATGTATTTTTATATTTCTCCAATTTCTGATAATCAATCATTAAGAATTGATTTATACAAGAATGGATAAATAACTATCTGAATTGCAAAATAACCTATGAAACAAGTCTTATACTGAATTAACAAAATAATACCATATTGATATATTTGTTGTCCATATACATGGTGAATTCAGAGAAATCACCTGTACAGATTGAACTATGTTCAATTCTGTATAGCGAACCAAATAAAC
>JAZDMZ010000046.1:0-5228 GCA_043800495.1 Candidatus Aenigmatarchaeota archaeon | reverse complement strand
TATACTACTCAAGATAAAGAAGAAGCTGAAGAAACTTTTAAACAAGCTGGCTTAGATCCAAGATTAGTTTCAAAACAATGGAGAAGAACATCTGAAAAACATGGGTTAGTTTCTGTCTATCGATTTTCGAATAGTCACAGCGGGCCACTTGATGTCGATGCGGACTGGAATTTCGAGAGCTTTGGCGATACGAATGACGTTCTTGGTAGGGTGCTTTCGAGTGGGTCTGAGCAATTTGCTGGGAAAAATAAACCAGAGCAAATTGCGAACGCTTCAAAAACAGGTTTAGAAAAAAATTATGAACAAGATTATGAACAAGGATTGTTGGATGCAAGAGAAGAGTTTGCAAAAGACTTGCTAACTTTGACATTTCCACAACTGTTGGAAAAATATAAAACAGTGTAAATAATAAAATTTCTGGGTAAATAGACAATTGTTGGGTTTAGATGAATAGCCAAATTTTTGCCCAATAACTAATTAATTTGGTTATTATATAACCTTAAAAGCCTTGACTTTGATAATTTATAAATGAATGAAGAAATTGACAATGGGTTATTGAAAAAATTGGATAATCTTGTTGATGGTCGAACAATTAAGGATAGAAATCAGGCACTTTCATATCTGTTAAAAAGACATGGAACTGGAAAAATTAGAAAAGCTGTTGTGCTATGCGGTGGACAGGGTACTAGATTTAGGCCAATAACCTATGAAATACCAAAGGCATTGTTGCCTGTTCATGGAAAACCAATCATAAACCATATATTTGATCTGTTGAAAAGACATGGTATAACTGATATTAGTTTATCTGTTGGTTATCTTAGAGAAAGAATAATTGAAAATTTTGGAGATGGTTCAAAACTAGGATTAAATATAAAATATATTGAAGAAAGTGTTCCAATGGGAACAGCTGGTTTTCTAAATCTTGTGAGTAATGAATTCAAGGATACGTTTATTGTTTCAAATGGTGATGAGCTAAAGGACATTGATATTGATGAGATGTATAAGGTGCATAAGCAAAACAATGCATTGATTACTATAGCATTGACAAATGTCAGTGATCCTAGTGCCTATGGTGTTGCTAGATTGGATGGAAATAAGATATTGGAATTTATTGAAAAACCCAAACCAGGTGATGAGCCATCTAATCTGATAAATGCAGGTTTTTACATAGTAGAACCTGATATAATAGAAATGTTGCCAAAAGGACATCTGATGTTTGAGAAAGATGTATTTCCTATGATAGCAAAAATGGGAAAATTATATGGCTATCCATTTAGCGGACAGTGGTTTGATACAGGAACACCAGCACGTTATGAGATTGCTCTCAATAAATGGAATGATATAAAATTATAATTAGATGAATAGTTTCATTGCATTCAGATAAAATACAAATCGTGTTTCCACCAGTTTTCAACTGGTGGCACAGGTTGTCAAAAACTTCGGCAGTAGCATGCAAGGAGAAACTTGTTTCTCCTGCACAACATGAATTCTGTTCATGTTTGTGCCATCGGTCTGCTTGAGGAAAGATTTGCTTTCCTAAGCCGCCAAATGAATCTCTGATTCATTTGTACGGTGACCGATGGTTGTGCAGAAGTCTTTGACATAGCTAAATTTTTTTTCAGAATATTTAGTTATAGCAAGCCAAGTAAGTAAACAGGTATAATATTTACTTGGTTGCTACAAGCAGAAAGCAAAGCTTTCTGATGCACCAAAGAACTTTGTTCTTTGTGTGTATGTGAAACCGGTGTATCATACAAGAAAGAACCAGGTTCTTTCTGTACACAAAGATTCTTTGAATCTTTGTTGTATCCGGATTATTTACCGGTTTCACTATAAAATATGGGATTAAAATGAGTATATTCAAAGCATATGATATTCGGGGAATATATCCTGATCAATTGAATGATGAATTGATCCTGAAGATTGGAAGAGCCTATGCTGATATTCTTAGAAAAGAGCATGCAAATAACCTGTTGAAAAATAGTTGTGATACAAATAGTCATTCTTCAGAGAAGAATGATCATATTACAGTTGTTGTTAGCAGAGATATGCGATTGAGTTCTCCTGGTTTGGTAAAAAGTTTGATTAAAGGAATTAGAATGCAGGGTATTGATGTGGTTGATATTGGGCTTGCATCTACACCAACTCTTTATTTTGCAGTTGCTTATTTTGGCTATGATGGTGGAATGCAGGTTTCTGCATCTCATAATCCAAAGGATTATAATGGTTTAAAAATTGTTAAAAAAAGAGCTTTTCCTGTTAGTGAATCTAGTGGATTAAAGGACATTGAGAAAGCTGTTCAGCAGAACAAGTTTGATGATGTTGACAGGGAAGGAGGGTTTATTAGTAAATCAGATGTTCTTGATTCTGAGATAGATGAATCAATGAGGTTTTGTGATGCTGATAGAATAAAGCCATTAAAGGTTGTGATTGATGCGGCTAATTCAATGGGCAGTCTTTATGCCAGTGGTCTGTTCAAAAAGTTGTCATGCAAACTCATTGAAATGAATTTTGAATTAGATGGTACATTTCCAAGCCATGAACCAGATCCGTTTAAGGAAGAAAATCTTGCTGATATTAAGAAAAGAGTTATAGAAGAAAAGGCTGATATTGGCATTGCAATTGATGGAGATGGTGATAGGGTATTTTTTATTGATGATAGAGGAGAGTTGATAGAGCCAGCTATTATCAGAGGTGTTTTATCAAAGATATTTCTTAGAGAATATCCTGGTGCAAAAATATGCTATGATATAAGACCTGGAAGAATAACAAGGGATATGATATTGGAAAATGGTGGAATTCCTGTTGTAACCAGAGTAGGACATTCTTTGATAAAAGAACAGGCAATAAAAGAAAATGCTGTATTTGCAGGTGAATCATCAGGTCATTTTTTTGTTAGACAGGAGTGTGGTATGTTTGAAACTCCTATGATTGTTATACTGAAACTATTACAGGAATTTTCAGAATCTAATATTCCTGTGTCTGAATATGTTAGACCATTGAAAAAATATTACCATAGTGGTGAATTGAATTTTGTTGTTGGTGATAAGCTAAAAATAATTAGTGATGTAAAAAAAATGTTTTCTGATGCAGATATCAATGAATTGGATGGACTGAGTGTTGAGTATGATGACTGGTGGATGAATATACGGCCATCAAACACAGAATCATTGATAAGACTGAATGTGGAAGCAAAGACAAAGGAGAAGATGGAAGAAATGAAAAAGAAGATTATTGGGGTTATAAAAGATTAGTTCTTTTTCTTCCTGAGTTTTTCTTTTAATTTATCTATGGTGGATCTGTTTTCCTTTGGCATGATTATTGTTAATATTTCGTTTTCAAATTTTGCAACAACTTTTTTAGGATCTATTTTTGCAGGTAGTTGTATTGAACGGTTTATACTGTTTGAGCTCTGTCTGTGTGAAAATCCTGCTTCTGTGTGTGATTTTTGCTCATGTCTTTGTTGTGTGTGTATATCAAGCCGTGATTCAGATACATGGAATTTTATATCTTCTTTTTTAAATCCACGCAGTCTAATTTGTGCAATAAGGGCATTTCCATTATCATTGAGATGAACAGGTTCTATCATTTGTACAGATACTTTTATTCTAGGCATGTTTAGTTTTGGGAAATTGAGGTCTATTTCAAATGGTTTCATATTTTCTTCAATTTTCATTCTTTTAACAGGCTGCTTTGGCTTTTTCTTTTCCTTGGTTGGGGTTTCCCAATAGAATTCATAATCATCGTCCATAATTATCACTATATAGATAAGTTATTAATAACTTTTATAGTAGAAAATAACTGATTTGTGTTACAAATTAGTTATTATAATTTATTTAATAGCTGTTTTATCATGATGTCTATATTATCTGATTTTAGTTTTCCATGGCCAGGGAAGATATGTTTTGGGTTTATTTCTAGTATTTTTTCCAATGATTCTTTCATTTGTTTTTCACTAGCAGATGGAAGATCTGTTCTTCCAAATGCATCTTCAAATAGAGTATCTCCTGTTATCATGAAATTGTTCTTTTGTTCAAGTAGACAGATAGAACCAGCTGTGTGACCAGGTGTATGAATCACTTTTAGTAGAAAATTCTTTGTCTTGAATATATCACCATTGGCTAGTTTTTTATTTATTCTGATTGGGTTTGCTGTTTTGCCAAATACATCAGCCATAACTGCATTTGTTCCATTTTCCAGTGCATAGGCATCGTCTTTGTGTATCATAATGTCTGCGCCAAGCCAGTCATGGAATTTCTTATTTCCTCCTGTATGATCATAGTGGCAGTGGGTATTGATTATGGTCTTTATTTTACTAATATCAAAGTTGGTTTCTATGAATTCCTTTATTTCATCAAAATGTTCTCCTGTTCCTGTGTCTATCAATATCTCCTGATCTATCAGATAGATATTACATTCAGGGTCTCTGATTAGTACAATGTTTTTTAGCATGTTCTTTACCAATAGCTATTTGCAAGCAAATAGTTAAATTATGCTGAATGATAGCACATCACGGGCTACTAGTCTATGTGAGTTAACTGTGTAAAAATTATCATTGTTTTTCAGTATTATAAGGTTTCCTTTTGCAGCAACCACAGTGCCCTCTATTAATATACCTGTGTTTATTGCTATTGGTTTTGGCTGTTTGATTACTTTACCAAGTCTATAGTATTTTCTAAAATCATATATTTCAGTGCCTAGAGATGTAAATCCATTTTTCTTTATTGTTTCTAGTGCATCCTTTAGTTTTAGCATGACTGTGTTTGGGTCACCAAAAATATGCTGTTCTTTGAAAGTACCATATACCCGGTCTTCACAGAGAAGCAGTTTTTTGATTTTTTGTTCTATCTGTCTGGCTTCTTTACCGTCTTTTATTCTTCCAAATTTTATTCCAAGTTCTGCTCCCTGTTCTATCATTCTTTCAAAAAATCTATGTTCCTGGGATATGCCGACTTTTAGTAATGGTCCAAATGTTGTGAAATATGTGTAAAATGTAGTGTCTTTGCAGATTTCTCTGTGTTTTTCATTGACACAGTCTCCTGAACATCCAAGACATTTATGATAATAATCTTTTTCCTGGCATGATTTGCATACAGTTCCTTTCAGAAGTCTTTCTTTTGTAGGACAGGGATTTCGTTTATTGTTTGTGAAATAGCCAATGCAATATATATCTCCTAGTTTTATTGATATTTTTTTGTCAAATAGGTCATGGAATTTTATTTTCTCAT
>JAZDMZ010000014.1:0-9673 GCA_043800495.1 Candidatus Aenigmatarchaeota archaeon | reverse complement strand
TAATTAGAGTTATTATATTTTTGTCCTTACTATACATGATGAAACTCAGTTTCATCTGTACAGGCAAAGATTTACTTTGCCTTGTATGTGAAGACATAACTATAATATTGTTCTAGAAAGTTATGTCTTGCACTATAATATTCTTAAATTGACAAATGAATTAGATAAGTATCCAAAAGAATGAATTATTTTTTGAGTTCTGACCAGTATTTGCCAGGATCTATGGGTTTGCCTGTTTTTAGTCTATAGGCATTTCTGATATAATGATTAAATATGGTATTTAGTAATTTGTTTTCAAATCTTCTGGATGAAATGGGCATTTTTATTTTTTTAGAATATTTGATTTTTCCATATTTTACTAAACGGCTACCTAGTTCATAGTCTTCAAGTATATGAAAGTTTTCATTGAATTTGTGTTTTAGTAATATGGATTTTTTCACAGCAAGGTTTGTTGCACAAAATATAGGGGTTTTCATTATATGGAAAAATCTTACAAGATTGTTAATAAATATCAGACCTGCTTTTGTTTTTTTACTACCATCATATGGAATAACAGGCCCATATACTGCTATGTTTCCTTTAATTTCTTTTTCAATGTTTTCTACCCAGTTTTTCTTTGGAATTGCATCTGCATCACAATAGGCAATTATTTCTCCTTTTGCTATTTTTGCACCAATGTTTCTTGCATTTGCAATACCCTTTTTATCATCAAGAATTATTTGATCTGCATATTTTTTTGCAATTTTTCTTGTTCTGTCAGTAGAATGACCATCAACTAGAATAATCTCACATTTTTTAGTCTGGTGTTTCAGTGCTTTTAGACAGTTTTCAATAAACTTTTCTTCGTTTTTTGACGGCACTATTACACTGGTTTTTATTTGGTTCATGATAGATAATTGTTATAATAGGGTTAAAAAGAATGATTTGTTACTGTCTTAATCCAGTTTTTCCTAAGCTTAGAAAGTATTTGTTTTCTTTAGTATTGTTGTTATTCACCTTCTTTTCATAGGTTGCACATAATACAAACATTGCATGGGCAATTTTGATGTAGTTTGGTAAAGATGCAAGTTCTGTTTGTGTCAATTTTATTATTTTTTGATATTCTTCTAAAGCAACTCTAAGGTTTTGTTTACGTTTCTTTTTGTCTTTAGTGAATAAAATATCACAGGCCAATATTGCTAGTTCCTGAATTCGAGGATAGTAATTTGAAACTGAAAAATCTATAATCCATATTTTGCCATTTTTGTCTTTTATGACATTTGTTCTAATAATGTCGCCATGGACAAAACAATGAGGCAGTTTTTTTATACTTAGTTTTTTGAATGTTTCAAGCAGAGGAGTGATTAGTTCTAGGTCGTGTTTTTCTAGATATTTGTATTTCTTTTTGAATTCTAATGGAAAGTTTGTGATTGCCCATGTGTCATAGATCTTTGGTGGTTTTGTGTCTATGGAATTAATCAAAGATGCTTGATATGCTATCATCAGCATATCTTCTTTGCTGATAGATGTTTTTGATGTAAAAAGATCTTCAGCTTCTATAAAATCCATTACGCAAAATCTTAATAGTCCATCAGCTGTTTTAATAATATGCAGATATCCTTGTTTAGATTTATGTAGTTTAGGAACTGAGACACCTTTTTCTAAAGCTCTGGCGATTATTTTAATATTTCTTTTGCAATTATCAAGTGTTTTTTCTTTTGAGAATATTTTTACAAGAAATTTGTTTGTTTTTGTTTTTATTGAAAAATTAAAATCATCGTATCCTATTAGAATTGGCTTATATTCTATGAGATTTCCTAGATTAAAGTTTCTGCATATGGTCTTTGAGAGTTCTGTTAGGTTTGCACTAAACCCCAGTCTTTGTTCAAAAATTGATTTCATATACTCTGAATAGTGGTTAGTGTTGTTAATATATTACTCCCAATATTCCATGAGAGGCTTGTTTGATAAAAGATATAATAGGGCTGATTTTGTATAGATTCTGGTTGTTTTGAAAATTCCCCATTTTTTTAGTCTTCTGGATGATGTCTGGACAGTAATGTTATCAAAGCTTTCAAATCTTTTGTGTTTTGCTACGCGTCTGGCTAGATCATGGTCTTCATTTGTGTATAATGTTGTGTCAAACCCACCTACTTTATTAAAAGCAGCTCGGTCATATACAAAACAACTGCCACTGGTTACTATAAATCTCATTGATATTAGTATTTTTGCAACTGTGTTTATCATCTCATACATTATTGCATCGCTCTTTTTATCATAATCATATACAGATAGTCTGCATATTCCTCCGCCAATAGGTCTTTCAAACTTTTGACTTATTCTATTAAGAAAATCAGAATCAAATCTGCAGTCAGCGTCTGCAAATACTAGTATCTTTCCTTTGGATTTTTCAGCTCCTATGTTTCTAGCTGCTGCTGGACCGTTTTTTATGTATTTTATGACCGTTGCTTTGTGTTTTCTAGATATTTTAGAAGTATTATCATGTCCACTGTCTACTACAATTGTCTCAAAATCTCTAAATGTTTGCTTATCTAGGGATTTTAGACAGTCTTCTATATAGTCCTGTTCATTGTATGCTGGTATGATTACAGATATTGCTAGCTGTTTGTTTCTCATAGTTCTCTAAGAATATTTTGTTCTAGTATGATATAAATAGCCAGATAGGTCTGATGGTTATAATAATAGTTGTAAATCAGTCGTCTCAGACATAATTTCATTTTATAGTAATGGACAAAACCAATTAGAATATTATATTGTTGTCCTTACTATACATGGTTGAACAGAGTTCAATTTGTACAGGCAAATAATTAGTTGCCTTGTGTGTATAAAGTATGTTTACTCTAAAAAGTTATGCTTTGTACTATATTCAGTTATTTTACAAATCGTGTTTCCACCAGTTTTTAACTGGTGGCACAGGTTGTCAAAAACTTCGGCAGTAGCATGCAAGGAGAAACCTGTTTCTCCTGCACAACATGAATTCTGTTCATGTTTGTGCCATCGATCTGCTTGAGGAAAGATTTGCTTTCCTAAGCCGCCAAATGAATCTCTGATTCATTTGTACGGTGACCGATGGTTGTGCAGAAGTTTTTGACATAGACATTTTAGAGGAGTTTTGCTACATATTCAGCTATAGGAAATACACAGGTTAATCCTGGGGAATCTCCTACAGCATAGATAAAGTTTGGATATATTTCATCTCTTTTAATCAAGAAATCTGGATATCTTTTTCCGTTTTCTAATATCTTAACCTGATTTCCTATTTGATATGGCTTTATATCACCTAGAGTCAGATTTGGGAAAAATGAAGCAACACTATCTAGAAAGCGTTGACCTGATGTTTCAGTATTGACAGTCAATCTAAAATCTTCTTTTCCTATACCTCTTATTACCATAGGACCTATGCTTATTGTTCCTTGAACAGTTGGGGTTAGGTGTACTCCAAGTGATCTAATGCCTTTACCTGTTTGTATGTGTTCTTCATATTCTTTGAATGATAGTATTTGTTTTTCATTGTCTATTACAACACATGGTATAGGATATATGTTTGTACCATTCATCTGTAATCTGTTGTTGTCTGAAGAGAATTCTACCCATTCATTTTTACTAGCTTCTGCTTTATATGGATTGTTAGGGTTTAGCATTGTTGCAATTTCATCAAAATATAGACCAGCTGCATTTATTATTATATCTGCATCAATCTCATATCTTTCTTGTCTATCAGTTGTTTCCAATGTTATTTTAAAACTATCTATAATAGGTTCAATACCAATTACTTTATTTCCAAAAGCAAAACAGGTGTTATTTGCCTCGGCAAGTAAATATAATTTTTTTGCTAATTCAACAGAATCTACTATTCCTGTTTTAGGTACATGAAGTGCACAATAGGCATTTATGTTAGGTTCTAGTTTTTTGATATCTATTCTATCTAGAATTTCAACATTAGGAACCCCATTATCACGAGATCTTTTGTAGAATCCTTCTATGAATTCAGCTTCTATGTTATCTCTGGCTATTATCAATTTTCCTGTTTTTCTGTGAAAAATATTGTATTTTTTAGCAAATGTATATATTTTAGCATTTCCAGGAACACACATCGCTGTTTTTAGTGGTTCAGTTGTTCTATCATAATAAGGACCACCATGTATAACCATAGAATTTCTTGCTGATTGTGTATGTTCACTAGCAGGATTTTTGTTTTTTTCTACAACATAGATGCCTTGTTTTGTTTTAGAGAGTTCATATGCTATTGAGGTTCCTAGTAAACTAGCACCAATTATCAATATAGGTATCTTCTCTGACATTATAAATCAAACATGATTTAGAAGAAATCTTTATAAATTAATTATTTTCTGTTAAATATTGATAAAGAGCTCTGTTTGCCTAGTTCAGGGCCTTTTTTGTTTTTTTTCTTTACAACTTCGCCTTTTAGTCGAGCTAGTCCATTGTCTATTCTTTGTTGAGAGAATTCATGCTCTGATAAAATACTGCGTATTTTTTCTTCATTTATTTCAGGAAATTCTATTTTATATTTTCCTGTTGTTGGATATTTGAAAAAATTAAAAATATCATCTGCTGGTATTTCAAATGGCCAGTCTACTGATTTTATAACGTTTTCAAAGGTCTTTTTTTCTTTGACAAGTTTCAGAGCTTTCACAGGACCAAGGCCTTTTACACCACCTAAATTATAATCAGTTCCAATTAATATTCCCAGTGTAATTAATTGTTCTTGATTTATTTCCAGATTATCCAGGACATCTTTTAGTAATAATAATTCTGGTTCTGGTGCAGCTGTGTATTCTGTTTTTTGATATTTTCTTTTTGAGGAAATAGAAAGATTTCTTGCTATTCTTGTTGCTCCATATAATAACGAGTCGTAATCTTGAGTGCCAATGACGTAAGCTTCGTTTTTCTTGACAATGTGAGATGCCAGGGCTTCTCCTTCGCTAGGTGCTTGTATAACACAGATGCCCATTGCTTCTAAAAGTTCTTTTGATCCATTAATCATATTTTTATCAAGACTGACTGTTCTTTTTGCATATTTTAGAGCATCTTCTGGTCGTCCTTCTTCTATTGCTTTTTGTCTTTGAATCTCTGCTTCTTTTTTTAGTTTTCTTCTTCTTTCTATTTCTTTTTTCTTAAAATCAGGAGGTTCGCCATCAAACACATAGATTAGTTTTGCACCTGCTTCTAGAAGATTGATGTTTCTGTAGAATAGTCCTGATAGATGAGATGTTATTCTTCCTTTAGAATCTTTCAATGGTTCTCCATCATAACCTCTGATGGTTGTCAAGAATTGATACATCCAGTTAAATGCATCTATGGCTATTCTTTTATTAGACAGTTCTTGAATAGTAAGAGGTTTTCCCTCTACCAATGATGATAATTGAATTCCCATATTAATCCCTTTTGTATATTTTGTTATCAATAGCTATTCTTTTAGAGAATAGTCATAATATCTATAGGAACAGATATATAATGAATATGCCCCTGCCGAGATTCGAACTCGGATCACAGCCTATTTGCTTATTAATAACTGTTCTTCAGAGCAGCTATTTTAATGATATCCGCAAGGCCGCATTCTATCCAGGTTAAACTACAGAGGCATTTTTTCCAAAAAATCCCTCTTTTATAGTGTTACAACAAATAAGCTCTATGATAGTTTGTTGTGCACTATCTGTGAAACAGGTAATCATTGTTTCACTATATCAGAAGTATATTTTCTGATATACAAAGGCAATTGGATATGATTATAGCTATAAAAAGGTTTTTATTGTAATTAATCTTCACATAACGATAGAATATCAATAGCTAAAATCTTTTCGAGATTCTAGTCATGATAAAGGTGTTATTATGAAATGTGTAAGTTGTAGTATAAATGTAAAAACAGAAGAAGGCTGTTCAAGTTTTAAATGTCCTAATTGTAGTAAAGAGATTATACGTAGATGTGAGAAATGTAGAAAAAACAGTATTGCCTATAGATGTAAATGCGGTTTTGAAGGGCCTTGATTTTGTTGATTAAATTTGGTGAATTAAATATGGGAGATGTTGCAATTCGTTATAGAGTAATGCCAGAAGATCCTGCAAAAAGCTTGGAAGGTCTTAGATTACAGATTTTGAAAATGGGTGCAAGAGAGGTTGTTGAAAGACCTATTGCATTTGGTGTTAAATTTTTAGATGTTCTTTTTGTGGTTCCTGATTCAGAAGGAGGAGATTTTGATGAAAAGCTAAAGAAACTGGATGGAGTTGGCTCTGTTGAAACAGAAGGAATTACATTAATTTAAATTAGCAATTCTTAATATGTTTAGAAATTGATAATTTTTGACAATAACTAATTTCTCTAAGAGAAATTGGATATAATATGTGATAAAATGAAAAAAGGAATTGAGGATAAAATATATTCTACATTTGCATCCATTGCTTCGTCCATTGGCTATAGCGAGGTTCATGGAAAAATAATTGCTGCTTTGCTTGTGTCAAATAGACCATTGTCATTGAATGAGATTGCAAAGAAAACACAATATTCTTTGGCAGCAATATCCATATCTTTGGATCTATTGGAGATTGTTGGTATGGTTAAAAAAATAAAAAATCCACGGGATAGAAAAGTTTATGCAAGACTTGAGGGAGATATTATAGGTGGGTTGAAAAATGCTATGCTATTCAAAATACAGAAGGAGATTTATGTTACATTGGGTGAATTGGAAAAATATAAAAAACAGGATAGGTCCAGGGATTCTAGATTAGCCATAGGAAAGATTGAGAAAGAGGTAAAGCGACTTGATAAGTATATTGGTACTCTTGCATCTGTCAAGGTTCCTAAATAGTTCTAGTAAATAGCTAAATTGTTTTATGAAAGCGGTTTAGCGATTTAATTAGAATATGATACAATTGTATCAATTGAGAGATACAGTCGTATCCTAAAGATTTATATACGTTTGTATCAATATATTGATACGGGTGTATCAATGAATATAGAATCTCATAAAAAAGGACTGAGAGAAAGTCTAACTATGATAAGAAGAGCAATTCAGGATGGTATTGAAAATAACCAAAGAACAATAGGGTTTAATTGTTCTGCAGCAATTGTTGATGTTCTTGAGATATATTTACATAGCAGGAATCTGATAGATCCAGGAACAATAATAAAACATGATTTTTTTAATTCTAGGAAACAGGCAGAAAAACGATTAACTTTTGATTTTCCTAATAAGGGAAAGATAATAGAAATGCTAGTTAGACTTGAAGAGAAAAGAAATATCCTATGTTATGGAAAACAACAGTCAGGAAAAATGCTTGAAGAACATATTTCTCTTTTTAATGAAATCAAAAAAATATTTGATGAAATGGGTGTTGACTATGAATAATGTTAGCAGAGAGCTTTTGTCATATGCAGAATCATTTGTATCGTTTCTACTGCACAATCTATCAGAAACAGATATTGTATGTATAAATTCTGTTATATTATTTGGTTCTGTTGCAAGAGGAGATGCTTCAAGAAATTCTGATGTTGATCTGTTTATTGATGCCAGGGATAAGCAAAAAGCAATTGAAAATAAGATTAATCATATTAAAAACGATTTTTACAAAAGCCATTTGTATAACAAACACTGGGTTCTTCTTGGAATTGAAAATGATATTAAACCAATTATTGGAAACCTCAGAGAATGGAAAGATCTCAGGTCGTCTATAATTGCAAACGGAATCATGTTGTTTGGAAAATACAAGGAAAATGCAAAAGGAAAGAATTATGTGGTTATCTATTGGGATAAAATAGGAACAGAATCAAAAAGAACATTTGTTGCCAAAAAGCTTAATGGTTATAACTATAAGGGTAAAAAATACGATGGATTACTTAAAAAGATAGGTGGTGAAAAAACTGGCACAAATTGTATAATCATCCCTTCTGAGAGCTATGGTATTGTTTCAGATATTTTTAAAAAACACAAAATTTCTATAAAATCTATTTTTGTAAGCAAGCTGGAATGAAGAAATATCAATAGCTATTACATATTATTTGGAACACCTCTTTTTATTTGATATTGTTAATGAATATATATGCAAACCAAAAAAATAATTTATACAGAAGATCAAATTAGAAATATAGTTGTAATAACAGTGTATTAAGTGAATACTATGAAAGTGACGTATGACAAAGAAGCAGATGCAGCCTATATTTATCTAAAAGATAGAATAGAAAAAGGAGAGGTTAAAAGTACAGTTTCGATGAATGAAAATATAATATTAGACTTTGATTCGGATAAAAAACTTATTGGAATAGAGATTCTTTCAGCAAGTACAGTTGTTCCAAAACCAGCAGTAAAATCTCTAGAGAATTTTTTACAGACACTAACCAGTTCTAAAAAGTCACTGTCATGCTAAGTTCAACTTTCTTAGAACTCTTTTCAAGAGTTTAATTAGAATATATTAACCAGGACAAGAACAAGCTCTCCAGCATGCGTCTGCATCAACAAATCCAAAGGATTTGCAGATATCTAATAATGAGCCTTGACCAGTAATTTTGATTTCTCCTAAAATCTTTGCTTTTGTATTTGTTGTAGAATAGGTGCATTTGTAATAGGTTCCAAGTTGACTACAACCCATTCCAAGTGCAGCATTCTTGTCAATTTTATTAATCGAGTCACTAGACCCGCTGATGAAAAATGCTACAAGAACAACCATGACCAGTACAACAACTGCAATAATAACCATAACCTCCATTGGTAATGACATTCCTTTCATCTTTTGTTTCATAATATCACATAATACAAATCGTGTTTCCACCAGTTTTCAACTGGTGGCACAGGTTGTCAAAAACTTCGGCAGTAGTATGCAAGGAGAAACTTGTTTCTCCTGCACAAACATGAACTCTGTTCATGTTTGTGCCATCGGTCTGTGACCGATGGTTGTGCAGAAGTCTTTGACATAGCTGTTTCTTTTCAAGAAACAGTCATAATAGCTAAATTCCCTTCTAGAGAATTTAGTCATAATAGCTATTCTTTTTCAAAGAATAGATATAGGTAAATATTCACGTCAGTAAACTTAAAGATTTTAGAAATCTAAAAAGAAATTAAGGGCATCCACAGGCTTTTTTACAGCTACCAGAAATATCTAATTTTGTAAGTCTTGTACAAGCTAGTTTTAGTGATTGATCAGTTGCCTCACCTGTTGGACGATAATTCGTGATAGTTATTCCAGCTCCGCCAGCGTCACCAGAACATCCTATTGCTTTCCATTGTTGACATCCTTGACCAAATGCAGATAAGTCATCAATTGTGCTTAGTCTACCTGCACCGCCTATGAAGAATGCGCCGATGACTACAAGAACTAATACAGCTATTGCAATTATTACCATCATCTCGATTGGCAGTGAAATACCTTTTTGTTTCATAGATTATATTTCTATATGGCTCATATATATAGTTGATGGTTTGGTTCGGTTTTGTGAATAGCTTCAGTGTGTTCACTGAATTGGTTATGACATGGGATGAATCTGTTGATTTAGTTATTTATTTAGCTAAAGTCAATGATAATTATGGTCTGTGAATATGAATATGATTTTGATCAGATTAGATTGTTGTATGAAATAGCAAATGCTATTATACGAATAAATGAAGAAAAATTGGTTAGTGTATCTAGTGTGTTCAAGAGTAGTGGTTGTGATAAATGTGTATCA
>JAZDMZ010000033.1:0-7365 GCA_043800495.1 Candidatus Aenigmatarchaeota archaeon | reverse complement strand
ATCTGGTCTACTGGTAGGATTAGCAGAACGATATAATATTGATGCACTCTGTCTAATGGGACAGACCATGGGATATCCAATGGTAACAGATCCAAAAGCAGCTGACAGTATTTTGCACATATTGATAAACATGTTTGGTTTTAAAATAGATCTTAAGAAGATTGACAAGATTGTGGCTGCTATGGAAGAAAACCTAAAGAAAACCCAGGAAGCCTATGATAAAATGGCAGATGATGCAAAATCAAAGGAAAATGTGAGATATATCGGTTAATTAAGGATAGATATGGGTATTTATAGTTATCTAAGGAAATGATTGATATTATAGTTCCTTAGTAACTATACATGATTGAACTATGTTCAACCTGTACAGCAGAAACTTTGTTTCTGCATGTATGTAAAACCAGTCATATCATATATAGATTATTACTGGTTTTACTATAAACATTGTTAATGTATATTAAAAAATTCTGGTGATAAAATGAGATATACAAGATTTGAAAAAACAAGAATAATTTCTGCAAGAACACTTCAGATAGTGATGGGAGCACCTATTCTGATAAAAGCAGTAGATGGCATGACAGCATTGGATGTAGCTAAATTAGAGTTTGAACAAGATGTTCTTCCAATCACAGTAAGAAGACCTGAAATGGGATAATCCAGAAGCATTTCTTATATATCGCTTTCATAGGATAACTCCTACAATTTATCAAATTTCACAATATTTAAGCATCAATCAGTATTTTTACACATGCTAGTCTACGAATTAAACTCAGAAATAAGACATAATGATATTCTACTTGGAATACTATTTGATCATGGATCAGGATCTAGTTATAGATTTAGAGCCATTGACATAAAACAATATGCTAAATCATGTGGCTATACACTAAATGACCAGTTAGATAAATGGTTAAAAGATGGCTCTATTACAAAAGTAGAGGCTGAACCAAAAGAAATAAAAAAAGTAGCACATTATCACAGAAAACAAACAAATCAAGAAAGTCCCCGAGATCCAAAATTTATTGAAAGAAGAAGATCCATGCTCTATGAATTTGTAAAAACATTTGACACCATATCACCAATGTCAGTAGCAGAAAAACTTTCAGAATATCCAGCACTATATGAAATGTACGGAAACCATGCAACACTGCTACTATCGCATCAAGTCTATAAAGATATGCTATATCTTAGCAAAACATATGGGATAGAAATTAAAAAAAGAGATAGTGGAGAAGTCAGGAAAAAAACCTGGGAAGAAAGAGTAAGAGATAGTATAGATGGTAAAAACAGATGTAAAAAATTGAAAACAATATCATCAAAAGGAGGAGAAGCCAGGAAAAAAAAAAGGCAGAACCAAAACGAAAATGGCTTTTAACAAACATAGTTCCTATATTTGGAAACATAGAAAATGCAAAAGCTTATCAAGTTGCAAAATATCTATGGAACCACAGAAACCAATATAATGATTATTATTCTCAATCAAATTTCAATGCAATGCTTCATGCAGTACAACGCGATCTCGAATATTTGAAAGATCATATTGATATCAGTAGATTATCAGATGAAATAATCACAAAATTGGCAAAAACAGGAGACGAACATGCAATGGAATATCTTATCAATAAATACAAGAATTTGGTAAGAGCAAAAGCAAAAGGCTATTATTTAATAGGAGCTGATAGAGAAGATGTTATACAAGAGGGCATGATTGGATTATACAAGGCAATTCGTGATTATCGTACTGATAAGCTTTCTTCATTTAGATCATTTGCAGAGCTGTGTATAACAAGACAGATTATAACTGCAATTAAAACAGCTACACGGCAAAAGCATATTCCACTCAATAGCTATACATCACTCAATAAACCTATTTATGGTGAAGATAGTGACAGAACAATGCTTGATGTATTAGCAGGAACTAAAATCACAAATCCAGAAGAGGTATTTATTTCTCATGAACTATCAGATGATCTTAGGGAAAAAATTCAGGAAAACCTTTCAGAACTGGAAAGCAAGGTTTTGCTGAGTTATTTAGAAGCTAAGAGCTATCAAGAAATGGCAAAAGAACTAGGTCGTCGTGTAAAGAGTATTGATAATGCGTTGCAAAGAGTTAAAATAAAGATTGAAAAAATAGTACCATATCAATAATTTATACTGCTTGTTCATAACTATATATTATGATAGTGGAAAATATTAATCTAAACATAATAAATGATTCTGTTGGTGCCAAGACCATAGAAGCCTCATTAAATGGATTTAAAGCATCCTATCCATCAGGAACCAGTGTTGGCAAATATGAATTAATCTCACTAAACCCAGAAAAAGCAATTGATGGCTTTAGGAAAATTGAAAAACAATTTCTAGGAGATTTTGATCAAAAATCATTTGATTCCCTGCTTATGAAAAATATCAAAAAACTAGGTACAGGTCTGACAACACCACTATCAATGGCGTTTTTTTCAGCAAATTATACTCAAATAGAAATATTTCCAAATCTGCTTGCAAATGTCTTTGGAGGGGGAGCTCATGCTAAATCTAGTATAGATATTCAGGAAATAGTAATACTTCCAAAAGAAAAATCAATACCACTCTCAGTAGCAAGGATAAAGAAAATATGGCGAAAAATAGGCAATGTCACACCAGATAAAAAACAAACCCTTGAAAATGCATGGACATCAAACATATCAAATACCCATGCTCTTGAACTGGTTACAACAGTTGCCAGAAGAAATAATGCAAGACTAGGATTGGATATAGCAGCATCACAATTATATCATAATGGAAAATATAATTGGCAAGGACTTTGTCTGAACAGAAAAGAATTTCTTCAAGAAATATTAGATATCATAAATAGCTATGATATTTTCTATATAGAAGATCCTGTTAATGAAGATGATCATAAAGGCTACAGTTATATTAAATCCAAAACAAATGCCCTCGTCTGCGGTGATGATCTTATTGTAACAGATATCAAAAGAATGAAAAAATATCATAATTCTATAAACAGCGTCATAGTTAAGCCAAATCAAGCAGCCACAATATCCAATTGTCTATCAGTTATAGATTATGCAAAAAAACATAATATCATTTCTGTTGTTTCCCACAGATCCCGTTCTACTAAAAACACAGTAATATCACAACTGGCAACCCATACACCCTTAGCAAAGCTGGGTGCAGCTGGCTATGGATTATATAGATTAGAAGCACTTGTTGATCTATGGAATAAATCCAAGAAGCCAAAACTGGCAGAACTTCGAAGAAAAATATGAAATTATAACATATTTCTTAATTTTTCAACAATTTCTTTAACAAGATCATATTGATTGAACACAAGCTCAAATGCATTTTCATGTTTCTCATCAGTATCCAGTTCCATCAGTGTTTTTGCATATCTAGAAGCATCATCAGGATGTCTATTTTTTAGATATGAATATCCCATGAACACAGCAATTGCCTCATCAAGAACATCTATTTTTCTATAATTTTCTATGTTTTGTAGATATGAAAGAATATTTATAAACCCTTTCAAAATATTATCTCTACGATTAAATACACCATGAGTCATCTCATGTGCTACTACATATTCTTCAGGAAAATCATATGCAGGTATATGACCATATAATGAAAACCAGAAATCCCTGCTAGGAACATGCGCATAACCATTATCATGTTTTCTCAGTTGCTCAAGACCTATCAATTTTTCCCAATTGCATAGATTTCTTTCATAATATGATACGTCTCCATTATAATAACTAGTACACTGAAAATGCATAAATCTGGCATCACTGCCAACACCATTTATATCATGCTCATCCCATTTTTTTGAATCAAACTCACGAACATAGATTCCATTATGTTGTTGATATCCTGTCAGTGGCCTGTTTGTATAAACATATATATTGTCTCCCTCATGATCTGTAAAAACAACAGCACAATCTCTATCAAAAACAGATCTCACATATCCTATACCATTATTCATTTGCTCTATTCGTAAACCATTCATAATGTAACTAACAAGTAGTATCTATTTAAACCAATTAACCTAGCAATTCATCAAATATAACAGAAAATTTCAATTGTAAATAACAATATAAAGATTAAAAGGTTTCTAAATGAATAAACGTTAATAAAAGGATTCATGATAAAATGAGTTTTAATAAAACTCAAAGGGAAATCAGGAAGACCTTGAAACTGAAAACCGCAGGTTTGCGGTTAAGAAAGGGATTGATTTATGAGTAAAGAAGACACAAAAAATATATCAAGAGACAAGTATCTCTTAGCAGGAGCACATATTGGTTCTACATTTAAGAATAAAAGTATGGAGAGATTTATCTATAAAACAAGGCCAGATGGACTTGCTGTTCTTAACATAGGAGAGCTTGATAAAAGACTTGTTCTTGCAGCAAACATGATTCATAATGCAAAACGTGTATTGGTTGTTTGTAGAAAAGAAATAGGACAATCATCTGTTGAAAAATTCTGTGAATTCACTGGCTATGGTTGTGTAACAGGAAGATTCATGCCAGGAACAATGACAAACCCATCATTTAAGAATTTCTATGAACCAGAACTATTGGTAGTAACAGATCCTATAACAGATAGACAGGCAATCAGAGAAGCTGTAAAAATGAGAATACCTATCATAGCAATCTGTGATACTGTTCATAATACAGCATATATTGATCTTATTCTTCCTTGCAATAACAAAGGAAAGAAATCAATATCACTGGTATTTTGGGGACTGACAAAGCTTGTAAAAGAATTGAAAGGAGAAGAATGCACAGCTACCCTAGAAGACTTTGGTTGGGAAAAAATGGAAAAACCACCAGAACAGGATGTTTAATTATAAACTTCTAAAATAATTATTCTAGATTTGAAGATTATCCACTATAGTTTTAATTTCATCAGGTAATCTACCATTTCTAAGAGCATATAATAATTTTAATGGTGGTTCAGTTTGTGTATCACATGTACTATAGTTAGCTAATTTATTATTCTCAAAAACAGTATACAATTGTTCTGTTGTATTAGTATCAAGATATATCATTATCTCTGTTCTACCTTCTTCAGTTGCAATAATAGTATGTCCTCCTATAGTAGCTCTTTGTACTGGTGCATCAATACGTTCCAAGAATTTTATTGTAAATTTATCAATATAACTCCAGCCCCAATCAGGATATTTTTCAACCATTTCTGCTGAAATCAATCCGGTCATGTAAATAGGTCTATTGCCAATATCTGCTTTTCTCCAACACCCTCCAATCTTTTTCATACTCCCCATCCCTATTAAAAAGAACAACAAACATCCTTAAAAAGCATAATATCTTAGTTAAGTTATGCCACCGAATGAAAGACCTATTAATGAACATATTAGAAATGGTGTTGTGCTGATTGACAAATGGTCAGGTCCAACCTCCCATGATGTAACTGCATTTATAGGTAAAAAATTAGGACTAAAAGCAGCCCATTCAGGCACACTAGATCCAGCTGTATCTGGCGTGTTATTAATAACACTGGAAAACTCCTGTAAACTAATAGCTATTCTGCAAAGAGTAGACAAAGAATATGTTGGTGTAATACATTTTCACAGAGATGTTTCTGAAGAAGAATTGCAAAAAATAATAACCAGCAAATTCATAGGAATTAATAAACAAACTCCTCCACGAAAATCAGCTGTCTCAAGAAAACCGAGAAAAAGAAAAGTTTATGATATAAAAATATTAGATAGGAATGGAAGAAACTACTGTCTCTATATAAAATGCGAAGCAGGAACCTATATACGAGTATTATTTCACCAAATTGGAAAAGCCCTGGGAACAGGAGCTCATATGAGAGAACTTAGAAGAATAAGTTCTGGTGGGTTTACAGAAGCCCAGACATCAACAGCCCAGGAGCTTACTGATGCTTATTATATATGGAAGGACACTGGTGATGAGACCAAACTAAGAAAAATAATAATTCCACTGGAAGAAACAGTAAAACATCTGAAAAAAATAATTATAAAAGACACTGCCCTGGATTCAGTGGTTCATGGATCTCCATTGTATAACACAGGTGTGCATGAGATGGATAAAACCATAAAAAAAGATGATATAGTTGCACTATTTTCACAAAATAATGAACTGGTTGCCATTGGCATAGCAGATAAACCAATTGAGAAAAAATCAAGACTAGTTAGAATAAAACGAGTTATTAAATAACATACTCACTTCTTCATAAAAATACATTCCTTGTGTTGTTTACACAATCCTTCTGAACCAAAACAGCCAGCTATTTTCTTTCCCTCCTCTGTCAGAGAATATTCTACCTTTGGAGGTATTTCATTGAACAAAACTCTTTTAACAAACCCATTTTTTTCCAAATCTTTCAGCCGTTGTGACAATGTTCTTGGACTAATTCCTTTTATCTCATTCAATAGCTGATTAAATCTCTTTGTTTTTGAAAGATGTAGTATTTTCAAAACATGAAGAGTCCATTTTTTCCCAATCAATTGAAAAGTTCTTGCAACCACACAATACATCAAAACACCATATAAATAAGTAAATTACTATACATTGTGCAATTTAAATAATATACTTTTTGAATCATGATTAGAAATATAGTGAAGCAATTGAATAAATAGGATATGATAATATTTGCTTCACATATAGCTAACAACAAGATATAATATTAATTATTTTGTTGTATAGCTATATAAAAAAAATAATTTTTTAGATATTATTCAGAAGCATATCCATGATTAAAAGGCCTTCCTGTTGATGATTGTGTAGGAGTCTGTTGAGATTCATACCTGTCATCAAATGGCTCAAATCCATGCACACCTTCTGCAGATATAGTAAATCTTGGTGCAAGATTCCTATAATCCGGACGCTCATTCTTGATAATTGTTTCCATTTTTAATTCACCTTTTAATTTTCTTGATTTGGTGAGGATATAAACCATATAGTAATCAGAAGAAAAGCAGCTTCAAAAAAGTATAGTTGGTTTTAATTCTTTGCTTTCTATATCATTATGGAAAATGCCGAGATCGCATAGTTTGGTATTGCGCCAATCTTTATTTTCATGAATAGAGAGCGTATGCCTGGAAAGCTGGTTGGCTTTTTGCCTGTCTGGGTTCAAAATAACCTTTTTTGCTATAAACATACGCAAACGCAAAAAACGTTAGCGAAAGATCCGCTTCCGCAATAAAAGGTTCTGAAATTCCCAGTCTCGGCGCTCAGTGGATTTGAACCTTGGTTCATCTGCAAATAAACACAGTTTATTCCTTTTTGGGTTTAATACCCTGCAACTTGCTGCGAAGTGAGCATCAGCGAACGATGGGTATTTCATTGATGATTATTCAGAATACAGATTAATAAAAAAGAT
>JAZDMZ010000102.1:0-8384 GCA_043800495.1 Candidatus Aenigmatarchaeota archaeon | reverse complement strand
CTATGTACACTGCTATCACACTAGCATTCCAAGACAAAATAAACACAGCACCTGCTCCAAATATAACAGATAGAACAAAAAATATTAACATAACCTGTGTATTATTAAAAAAATATTTTACAAACTGTGCATCTGTTGTTGCATAGCCCTTAAACCAATCAACCTGAAGAGAAAACACATTACCTAATCCAGGAAGAAATGTAAACACAAGAGTATAGACAATTATAATCCCAATGAAAAACATTCCATAAACATAAATCGCTTTCTGATGTCGTTTGAAAATATTATCATACTTCATCTGTTTTCTTGCAATCAGCTCATCTTTCTTTTCCTCAAACCTAAACAATCTCTGAAAAAACGGTATAAAAAACATTGCAATAAAAGCTACTGACAATATAGATGCCTGTGAAGGAAATAACATATTTGCAAGAAATATAGCCAATGTGGTTAACAGCATGGATAATAATAACACCATCCAAGGCCTATTCTCTGCACGCTTTGGATTCAAAATAGCTTCTAGTACCATAATCTATCTTGGTTTGGATTGGTTTATATTATAGTGCAAGACATAACTTTCTAGAACAATATTATAGTTATGTCTTCACATATAGTAAGGACAAAAATATAATAACTCTAATTAGTTTTGTCCATTACTATAATTATTTTGACTAACACTTCTGATGAAGAGTTAGTTACTAGTAATAGCTAAAAAAATTAAAATTGTTGCATTTAAGAACCTTTCCATAAATCATCATAAATCAAGGTTTTAAACATTCCTCTTGATAAAATGACTAAGAATCAAAGGATTCTTAGCTATTGGTGAAGTTATGTCAAAAATAGGAATATCTGGCTGGGGAGCATATGTTCCAAGACCAAGAATAAAGATGGAAGAAATATGCAAAGTATGGGAAAAAGATCATCTTCCTGTCATTGCTGGCCTTGGTGTTGAAGAAAAATCAGTAGCTTCCAGAGATGAAGATACTATCACAATGGCAGTAGAAGCTTCTAGAAATGCTCTAACAAGAGCATTAATCGATAAAACATTTAATCTAAAACAATTGGGCTGTCTTTTTATTGGATCAGAATCACATCCCTATGCAGTAAAACCATCAGGAGCAACAGTAGCAGAAGCGCTTGGCATAAGCAGTAATTTTGGAAATCAAATGATGGTAGCTGATCTAGAATTTGCATGTAAAGCAGGAACAGCTGGACTACAAATGGCATATGCTTTTGTAAAATCAGGAATGATAGAAGCTGGCATGGCAATTGGTTCAGATACTGCTCAAGGAAGACCAGGTGATGCTTTAGAATATACAGCAGCAAGTGGAGCAGCCTCATTCGTAGTATCTAACAATCCTGTTGCAGAACTAGAAGGTACATATTCATTTACAACAGATACACCAAGTTTTTGGAGACCAGAAGGAAAAAAATATCCTTCACATGGTGCTAGGTTTACAGGAGATCCAGCATATTTCAAACATCTAACAAGTGCAACAAAAGCACTAATGCAAAATCTTAGTCTAAAAGAAAGTGATTTTAATCATGTTGTATTTCACATGCCAAATGCAAAATTTACACTAAGAGCAGCAAAAATACTTGGAATAGATGCAAAAAAACTAAAACAAGGACTAGTGGTAACAAAAATAGGAAACACCTATTCAGGATCATCACCACTAGGACTAACCGCAGTACTAGACATCGCAAAACCAGGAGAAAGAATTCTAGTAACCAGCTATGGTTCTGGTGACGGCAGTGATGCTTTCTCATTTATGGTCAATGATAAAATTTTAGAAAGACAAAAAGGCCCAAAAACCTGGGACTATATCAACAACAATAAAAAATACATTGACTATGGAACATACCTAAAACTACGTGGAAAAATCCACAGGGATTAATTATGACATACTCAAAAAAAGAAAAACTAGCTGCTATCAGAAGAGCTTATGTTACGTTAGATGCACCAATCCAGGCCTTTTATAAAACTGATGAACACGGAATAAAATACAAACCAGAACAATGTAATGGTTTTCTATTATCAATATCAATTGATGATAATCCTACATCCATTGGCATATTTACATTTTTCAAAGATACTGAGTATACTAAACTCCGTATTCGCAATCCTGACAGACCTGCACATGAACTGATGTCACGTGATAATTACGAATACACATTTCCTCATAACAGATGTTGATTTTTTAAACAATTTTTCAGACAAACTTGATCGTGAATAGAAAGCCTACAGAGAGGAATTATTAGCAGCAACAGGAGAACTAAATGACAATCCAGGAAAAGCACTTTGGTGATAAATATGGGATTAAAAGAATCGAAATTGGTCAAAATTTTGACAGAAATAGAAAGACCATCTGATGATTTTTACAGACAAAATTATGGTGCTAGAATTAAATCTATCGATGATTCTCCTACATTAGTAGTTATCTTTTATATAAAAAATAAGCCTTTTGTTTACGAACGTTATATAAAACACTATGGTAAATATTTTTCACAGCGTACAAAATCAAAAATATCAAGACCACCTGACAAAAGGCACTTTATATCAGTAGATTATGGTAACCGCTTTTCACAAACAATTGGTATTGAAAATAGCGATGTCAATAACCTCGAAATCATAGCAAATGAAATTACAGAACAATGGCAAGGAAAATATTCTCCAGATATTAATGATGGTTCAGGAGGCTATGAAAACAGTGATACTGATAATTGGGATTTTGACCTAAAAAAATTACACAAATTAGTTAAAGCAGATAAAAGCAAAGAGGATATGATATGAAAAACATAGCAGTAGTTGCAGTTGGACAAACTAAGTTTGGTGAGCTATGGGAACAGTCTCTGAGAGACATTACTATAGATGCTGCTAATTCCTGTTTTAATGATGCATCTATTCAAGCAACTGGTTTTGATAAAAAACTAATTGATAATATGTTTATAGGAAACATGGGTGGCGGTTCTTTTGTAAATCAAAGCCATCTAGGTCCTCTTGTAACAAGTGCTCTTGGCCTTGGTAACATACCAGCAGTAAGATGTGAAGGTGCCTGTGCATCATCTGCACTTGCATTTAGACACGCACTACATACAATGCAAGCAGGAAAAAGTAATGTATCCATGGTTATTGGAGTAGAAAAAATGACTGATATAGATCCCACAAGAGCATTAAATGTTCTGATGGAAGCAGGTGATTTTGAATCAGAAGCAATGGCAGGACTTACATTTGCAGGATTATACGCATTGATGGCAAAGCGTCATATGCATGATTTTGGAACAACCAGAGAACAACTGGCAATGATATCAGTAAACAACCACAAAAACAGTCTAAACAATAGATTTGCACAATTCAAAACAAACATTACAATAGAAGATGTTCTAAAATCAACAATGATAGCAGATCCTTTAACAGTACTAGACTGCTCTCCTATAACAGACGGTGCTGCTGCAGTAATATTAATGACAGAAGATACTGTTAAAAAACATGCTATAAAAAACCCAGTCTGGGTCTCTGCCTCAGCCTGTGGAACAGATAATATTATCTATCATCAAAGAGATTCATTAACAGAACTAAAAGCCACACTAGAAGCAATGAGACAGATAAAAGAACAGGGAATTTTACAAAATGATATAAATTTCCTAGAAGTCCATGACTGTTTTTCAATAAACGAACTAATAGCCCTTGAAGATCTTGGTTTTTGTAAAAAAGGCCAAGGAGGTAAATTTGTAGAATCAGGTGCAATAGCTTTGAATGGTTCAATACCAGTAAACACCACAGGTGGTCTAAAAAGCATTGGCCATCCAGTAGGTGCAACAGGTATTAGACAAATACTAGATGCCACAAAACAACTCCGTGGTGATTCAATAAACCAATTAAAAGACCCTCAAAATGGTCTTTGTCTAAACATAGGAGGAATCGGCAGCACAGCTGTTATCCATGTCCTCTCTAAGAATAAACCTGAATTAAAATAATGGTGATAATATGAATTTCATAAAACACTTGCTTGGTTTAGAATCAGAAAGAAACGCAGAACCAGCTTATAGAATGAAAGATGGAAATTATATTCAAAGAGGTGCCATTTGTTGTAGATTTGGAATCGAATATTCTGGGTTTATCACTATTTTAGATCCCGAACATAAACATATCAAAACTATTGAAATAGGATATTCATTATATAAAACTCCTCTATGTAACATTGCTAGGTACCCATTAGACACCTTTGTTGGTTATGAAACTTTACAATTAAAAGACTGGAACATCTTTACCCAAAAGGATCAACAGCAAATCGTTTCTCGTTTTTTTGAAGACAATAAAGAATATATCAATAATCTAATTAATCATGCGTCAAAAACCAAACCAAAAACACATCTTCTTGGATATGTTCATGGTAAATTAAAAACAATTCATACATACAGTGGTGATGTCATGAATGAAGTAATAGAGCAGGAAGAAGAAACTCATAAAACTCCTCTTTTTGTTGTACACACAGGCCCACTAGTTACTATAGAACCTGAAACCGAAATATGAGGAAAGAATAAGGTGAATAATATTATGATAAAAACTGAAGAAATTATAAAATCAATGAAACCATACAACGGAATTGTTGCTATCAACACACCAGTAGGAACCGTTGGTGTAACCTATCTGTGTTTTATTAGCAATATACCAGATTTTATAAAAGCATATACATATAAAAGCATATACAAACGGTGAATGAATAAATGGACTATGAAAACCCAAACAACGACAATGCAGCATATCATACTAGTTTTGGTATTACAACAACTCTCATATCACCACCAATTGGTTTATGTTTATATACTAACATATCACAACAACATGATGTATCTAAAATGAAAAAATATACACGCCACAACTGGCTTGGTACCAAGACTGTGGTTTTTATAAGAGAAGGAAGGTGAAATAAAATATGTCAGTACCGATGTTTTGGCGAATGCAAAAAGAAAAATATTGAAAAATAGGAGAAAATATGAGTGGTATAAAGGGTAAAATACTATCCCACACCACAATCAGAGCTTCTCCAGAAGGCTTTGAAGCACCATATATAGTAGGAATAGTTCAGTTAGACAATGGTGAAAAATTGGTGGGTGAGATCTGTATAGATATGGATTCAACCACATCTTCACTAATAAACCAAACTGTAAACATAGTTTTTAGAAAAATTCAAATCCAACCAAACGGCCTCAGGGTATATGGATATAAATTTCTCATGAAATAGCTCACATCATATTTTCAAAAAAATACCAGTAAATCAAAATTCCCCTATAAAACAACCCCCACTTCTTTTGGAAAATGAAAAAAATATCATACCCTTATTGAATATCGCTTCCCTTGGAATCATACCCTTATTTCTTATAACAATGTTAATTGTAGTAGTAGTAGCATGATTTCCATGAGAAACAAGGGGGTCTCTACAGCACTAGAGTATATACTATCACCAGCACATAACTATATATATGAGTCAAAACAATTGAATATCTGTGTGGTAAATTAGTATCAATGTTTTCAACATATTTTCCACCAAAATTTTTGGGTGATGTATTTGACAGGGTCTGTTTCCTTTGAACTTCCATCAGAAACCGTGGTTGATAAGACAATTGATAATAAGATAAATGATATATTTACCAACTATATGGCAAAACAATCTCTGTTTAAAAATAGAGACGTGCTTTCTACTAATTTTTTACCAAACACAATAATACATAGAGATGCTGAAATAGAAACAATATCTTCCATATTGGCACCAATACTAAAGGGCTATAAACCAAGCAATCTCTTTGTATATGGTGGAATAGGTTGTGGTAAGACAGTTACAGTAAGATATATAATAGAACATCTATCAAAGGTTTCCAATGGAAATTATAAAATAATATATATAAACTGTAAGATGAAAAAAGTATCTGATACAGAATATAGAATACTATCTCAGCTGTTGAAGGAGTTTGATATAATTGTTCCAGAAACAGGTATATCCACAAACATATTATATAAAAAATTTTTTGAGTGTGTTGAAAAACAAAAACTCATAATAGTATTTGATGAAATAGACACCCTTGTTAATAAAATAGGAGACGAGTTTCTTTACAACATATCAAGATCAGAACAGAGCATTTCAATCGTAGGAATTACAAATAACATATCATTTGCAGACAAAATAGACCCAAGAGTAAAAAGCTCTCTGGTAGAAGAAGAACTTATTTTCAAACCATATAATGCCCAGCAGCTAAAAGACATAATAACACTAAGAGCATCAGAAGCCTTTGATAATGGCTGTGTTGATGATAGTGTTATAAACAAATGCGCAGCACTGGCAGCCCAGGAACATGGTGATGCAAGACGTGCTCTGGAGCTGATGAGAGTAGCAGCAGAGATAACTGAGCGAGCAGGAGAAACAAAGATAAAAGAAGAACATCTTGATATAGCAGGAGAAAGAATAAACACAGACAAAATATCAGAAACAATAAAATCACAGCCAAGACACTCTCAAATGGTTCTAGAAAGCATAATGTCTATGAAAAAGACTACCACAGGCTGGCAAGACACAAGAATTCTAACAGGCGATATCTATAGATCATATAACAATTTATGTGAGAAGAATTCAATAAAACCACTAACCCAACGACGAGTATGTGACCTTATTAATGAATATGAAAATCTAGGAATAATAAACACCAGAACAACCTCACGAGGCAGGCATGGTAAAATACGAGAAGTTGTTTTCAATCTAGAGGATGAAATGATGAAGAAAATAGAAAACATCCTCACAAAGGTTGGTACCTATTAAATCATTATCCTTTTTTTTCGTCAGGTTTTATCTCAGGAAATATTTTTCGTCAGGTTTTATCTCAGGAAATATACTGTAAAATATCTTTAACACAGCCCGATAATCACGCACATGAGCCTCTAAATATGCTGGACTAAAGCCACCACCACCTCTTTCAAGGCGTTCTTTTGTTGCCGTAATCTCCCTCTTTAATACATCCTCATATAATTTTAGTTTTTCAAGCATTTCCATAATAACATATATACAACAGTCTTTTAAAGTGATAATAAAAAGATTAACACTTCTATAGAATTGTGATAATCATGAATAAAGAAGAACTTGTTAAGATATTTTTCTCAAAAAATAAACTACTTTCACCAGAAGCCCTTGATACCATAGAGAGCTTTTCTGAAAAAGAAATACAGGACATATTGATAAAAAAAACAGATATTGTTATTCTAAACACACAGATAACTGATATCAAACGTTATAAAATAATGAAAAACATGACTAAAAAAGAACCAATTGATGATGTAAAATATCTAAACACAAGATTTGAAAAACTTAAGGAAATTATAATATCAAGGCTGGATAAAAAATATATTTCTATAAACAACATCATACCAACCAGAGAAGATATCTATATGCTTGGTATGGTTAAGGATATCAAAGAAGGTGATAAAACACTAATAGAACTAGAAGATCAGACAGGTAGTAGAATGATTACTTTTGATGAACCAGTGAAAGTAGATCTTGACGATGTTGTTGCTGTCCAGGCAATTCCCTCAGGAAAGATAATCTATGGTAAAAAAATAATATATCCAGACGTACCACTAAGAGAACCAGTAAAAGGAGATGGAAAAGCCTGTTTTATATCAGATCTACATCTGGATGAAATTCCACAATCAGATTTACAGCGATTTTTCCAATGGTTTAATCAACAAAATATAAACTACCTCTTTATCGCAGGTGATACTATGAATATCAAAGAACTTGAAAAACACTGTGATAAACTAACATTTATCATACCAGGTGAAAACGACATAAAGGAACCATACCCACAAACACCTCTAGAAACAACAAATACCAATATAATTTCATTGAGCAATCCATCCATGGTAAACATAAACGGAGTAAATATTCTCATGATGCACGAATTTGATCAAGCCCTATTGAAAAAAAGACATCTAGGAAATATACCAACAAAAGATGACTATCTAATATTAGATATTGTTCCAGATATTGTACACTATGGTCATAGTCATAAACCATTTGTAAGCAATTATAAATCAATAACACTGATAAATTCTGGTTCACCACTATCAGAATTCAAACCAGTTGTCATAGATCTCTCAACAAGAGAATGGAAACAGGTAACCATCTAAATATCAGTTTTAATAGTTTTCTGTAACAATAAGCTGGATGAATATGGCAAATGAAACACTAAATCAAATACGAACACTAATTAATCCAGTTCAATCACCGGTATATGTTCCAAAAATGGTTGGACAGATTACTGCTAGACAGGTTAATTGTAATTCTAATCCAGCCTGTGCAACATTGTCAGAATATCTTAATTATCTTATGACGCATAAA
>JAZDMZ010000094.1:0-8671 GCA_043800495.1 Candidatus Aenigmatarchaeota archaeon | reverse complement strand
CAAAAAAAAGCATGGCCTTTCTCATATTGCTGATCTAGGAATTGCATTAGATATATCTATACGAAATAGTGGTATTGGAACAAGACTAATGAATATATTAATGAAATTGGCAAAGGAGAATTTTAAAACAGAGATAGTAACCCTGGAATGTATCAAAGGAAACAAAGCCATTAGCTTTTATAAAAGATTAGGGTTTATAGAATATGGTATTTTGCCAAATGCAAGAAAACGGGAAGAATCGTATAATGATGGAATACTTTTGTACAAGTTTTTGAAGTGATCTCATGAAAAAACAACAGATAAAAATAGGACTTGAAGTACACATTCAATTGAATACAGAATCAAAATTATTTTGTAGTTGTTCGAACAAATTTTCATCACAACCAAACACCCAAACATGTTCTTATTGCCTAGGCATGCCTGGTTCAAAACCACAGTTAAACAAAAAAGTAGTTGACTATGCTGTTAAAATAGGACTTGCTTTGAATTGTAAAATAAATTCAGAAATGTTTTTCTCAAGAAAAACATATTTTTATCCAGACATGAGCAAGAATTTCCAAATAACCCAATATGAGATGCCGCTCTGTCACAGTGGATTTCTTGAGATAGCTGATAAAAAAATCAGAATAACAAGAATACAGATAGAAGAAGATCCTGCAAGACTAGTTCATCATGGCTCAATAGAAAGCTCAAAATTTGTTCTAGTGGATTATAATAGATCAGGAACACCTCTCTGTGAAATAGTTACAGAACCTGATTTTACAGATGCCCAGCAAGCAAGAAAGTTTCTACAAGAGCTATCACTAATGCTTGAATATCTTGGTGTCTATGATCCTAATATTGAAGGATCAATGAGAGTTGATACAAACATATCTATGTTAAAAGGTGCTAGAGTAGAAATAAAAAACATATCTGGTTTTAAAGAAGTTGAAAAAGCTATTTGCTATGAAATGCTGAGACAGGCAACTCTTCTAAAACGAGGATTGAAAGTAAAAAGAGAGACAAGAGGATGGAATTCTGAATCAAATGCAACATTTTCACTAAGAAGCAAAGAACAGGAAGAAGACTATGGATATATCTATGAAACAGATCTGCCTAGTGTTGATCTTTCTTCAAAAGCAGTTGAACTTAGATATACAATACCAGAATTTGCAAAACAAAAAATAGAAAAATATCAGTCAGAGTTTAGAATAGGAAAAGAGATGGCAATATCAATAGCATCTGAACCAGACATTGCTCAGGCATTTGAAATAGCAGTAACCCAAACAGATGCTCATAAAGCAGCTACATTTTTCTCAAAGATGTTGAAAAAAGTACTGAACTATGAAAACAAAAGACTGTCAGAAACAGGAATTAAAACAGAATGGTTGTTGAAGATTATAAAGAAAATAGATACTAAGCAGATAACAGAGCGATCAGCTGAATTATTGTTAAGAGATATGGTTCTAAGACCACAGGATCCAGATATTCTTCTAAAAGCTGGGATAACAAGAATTGATAAGCGAGAGGCACTTGAACCACTTGTGCTAGAGGTTTTAAGTGAAAATTCAGTTGCAGTCATAAACTATAAACATGGTCAGCTAGAAGCATTGGAATTTCTAGTAGGTCAGGTAATGCGTAAGACACAGGGAAGAGCAGATCCAATGACAACTAGAAAAATAATCAAAGAGTTTTTGGATGAATAAATATCAACAGGCAAAACAGGGTATATAAATAGTATGCACAAGTAGTTACAAAACATAGTTTTAAATACTTTTCCCAATTATCTTAGTATAGAGAACTTTGAAAAACCCTATAATTTGTAAAAGCTTATCAAAGTTTACAATAAGGAATTTGAACAAAAAACATGATATTCAAATTCCTCTATTAATAAAGGTGTAATAAATGGACGGATTAAGCAAATATGATGATTTATTCAATAAACCAGTTGATAAACCAAATGGAACAGATAATTATTCTGAATTAATTAAATACTATGGAATCAACCATCAGCCTAAAGGTCATCAAGAAGGTTCTAAATGGATAGTAGATGATGATTTTTCTCATGAAAAGACAAGAACTCCTGGTTTTCTACAAACTCCTGAAGAAAAGGCTTATTTTGCTACATTATTAGAAATAAACCGTGTGACAGGAGAAATATTATCATATGAACGAAATGAACTTACTAACAGAACTGAATATGAAAATCTTAAACAACGGTTAGCAGACTTGCGAGAAACAGCAATGTTAAATACTGTACGTTTATCACCTGAACAAATAGCTCAAGTCAATGCTGTGTATGAACTTGTAAAAAGTCAACAAAGAGGTTCTATGAAAGAAATTCCTACTAAACAAATACCATATGTCTCAGCAGATCCATCTATTTATGCATCTATTTATGATTATGCTATGACAAAACCAGAAAAAAGCCCTTTTAATAAACCCCCTTATAATGAAAAACTCATAAAATATTTACCAAATAAATTTACAAACAGTATTAACGATCCATTCACAGATCCATTTTTACCAAAAAAGTCTTTTGATGATATGTTTCGTGCAACATTTTCAGATACTGAAGAAACAAGAAGGTTTTTAGACAGTTGTACTAATCCTAGAAACAACCCAGACACAGGAAGATTTCCTGTATTATATCCTATAGAAAAAGATGAAGGTAGGCAACAGTAAATTCTCACACAAGTTCTAAAAATAAAGTTAATTAACAGACAAATTTACCCATCTATTTTTATCATGATCTCTTTTTGAGACAGAGGATACATTTTTACCTCTTCACCTGCCTTGAGATTTAAAGCCTCTCTTATGTCTTTTGGAATAGTTATGACTACAGTATCTCCAACACTTCTAAGCTTTAGCATAGCTCCAACTTTCTTATATTTTTTAATAGTTAAGGCCGTGTTTATGTCATCAGAATAATCTATTCTATCACATTTCTTGCATTTCCATCCTCTGACTGAAATACCCTCAACATTAAAAGTGTTTGGTTTCATCATACCTCCACACTCACATTCCAAATCATCTTCATATATTGTCTTTGCCATATTTTTCACCTCTTTAAATTATTCATGAGATGTGAAAATCTGGAGCATGTCAAAGACTTCTGCACAACCATCGGTCACAGACCGATGGCATGCTACTGCCGAAGTTTTTGACAACCTGTGCCACCAGTTAAAAACTGGTGGAAACACGATTTGTAAAAATGCAACACATTTTTCACCTCTATCTTACAAATCCAAGGTGTCTGATTCTCCAATATTCAAACCCACTCATGCTTGTTCGTAATTCAATTACAATCTTTAGTATATTTCCATTTGTTCTAACACATCTTTCTTCAATTCCTGTTTTTCTTTTGCTTTCTGCACAATTATAGCTTTCTTCTAATAATTTTGAAATATCATCCAAAGTTAGACTCAATTGCTCTGCTTCTCTAACCGCAGCCTCTGTTATGGCTCTGATTGGCACATTTCTATAATCAGCCATAATATCTCCATAAGATATCTTATAAAGACATCTTTAAATAGCTTTGTTTGGTATTAAATTTGGTATTAAAAAGTACTGCAAGAACAGACAATTATAAATTTTAGATAAATACATCCAGGTATAATAATATTTAGTGAATTAAATGGATGAGATAAGAATTCTTTTTGATATTGCAGTTATTCTGATTGCTGCGAAAATAGGAGGAGAGCTTACAGAGCGATTAAAACTATCAAGACTTGTGGGAGAAATAGGCGCAGGAATATTAGTAGGTCCTCTGCTACATATTATACTTCCCACAAGCTATGATTTCATATCATTTTTCGCATTGATAGGAATTGTTCTTCTAATGTTCCTCATAGGAATGGAAATAAAGATTGAAGAATTCAAAGAAGAACTCTATCCAGGAACATACATAGCAGTTGCTGGTGATCTAATTTGTCTAGTAGCTGGATTTGTTATAGGATATATGCTGTTCAATTCAATAGAAGCAGGTCTTATAGCAGGCATAGTGCTAATGGGAACAAGTGATGCAATACCAATAAAAATGCTAGAAGAATCAGGAAATATTAAATCAAAATTAGGCAGACTATTGATAACAACAACCACAGTAGATGATGTAATATCATTGATAGTATTGGCTGCAATAATGTCTTTCCTAACATTTGGTGCTGTGCATATATGGAACATAGTAGCACTGGTATTCACAATAATAGGATTTATTTACATATTTATGAAAATAGGAGGACAGATTAGCAATGGAATATTTCACTATATTCAAAAATTAAATGACAGATATATCATATTAGGAGTTACCATAGGAATAATATTTATTCTAGCTTTTGTGAGCCAGAGAATAGGCATAGCAGCAGTGACAGGAGCATTCTTGCTTGGAATGGTTGTTGGAAAAAGTGATTTTAGTAAAGAAACCCTAGAACCAAACCTAAAAATGATAGGATATAGTATATTTATCCCAATATTCTTTGCATTTAGTGCAGTTAATGTAGAACTTGCTCCAATATTTGAATATTGGTGGCTTATCACAATATTTGTTGTTGTAGGAATTTTGTTAAAATCAGTTATATCAGGATGGATGTCTGGTCTATTTGGACTCCATAGCAAAGATCAAATGATATTTGCTGTTGGAACAATACCACGTGGAGAATATGGAATAATAGCAGCTCAGCTAGCACTAGGAATGGCAGTAATATCAATTGGTGTATATAGTGCACTGATGATGGTTATTGTAATAACATCTTTGATAACTCCAGTTCTTCTAAGCATACTTCTAAAATCCCGCTGGTGATATGTCAAAATACAAATATGTTTAGAAACACACATTTTATCATATTAGAGAATTATCAAAATCCTGTTTTTTCAATAAAATCTTCTTGTCACATGCAGTCAATATATGATTTGACATAAAAAATTTTGACTTTCTATCAAAATCACTAAAATAGCAAAGTATTACTTTTATTCCCTCTTCTCGTATTCTGTTCAGAACAGGAACAAAATCTGTATCACAAGCCAGTAGAATAATTGTTCCCACATCTTTCTTATGAACCACTTCAAAAATATCCATAGTCAATAAAGTGTCAACACCTTTTTGCATAAAAACATTGTCAATTTTTTGACATCTACCTTCCCTGACAACAAAGTTTGGTATTTTTCTGAGCTTGTTTATGAATTTATCATAGTTTGCCTTTCTTTCAATTTCATCTTTTCTTGGAGCAGAACCCTGATATGGAGGAGCTGTATAATAAAATGTTTTGTTGAGTTTTAGATTTTCTTTTGTTGCCAAATGCTCTGCGAATTGTCCAATATTAAATTTTAAATGCTTTCCTTTTCCCAAAAATTTGGATATCAGTGATAAATATCCAGCATCAATGAACACTATGGTTTCTTTTTTGTTATTCATAGAAATCAGCATAAAACATCCGGCGTCCTTTACAGAACACCGGGGCACATGTTAATAATCATATAGAAAAGAAAGATATTAAAGCGTTGATTCAAGAACTAAGACAATCTAAACTATATGTTGAAGAATAGATAATCCAAGTTTTCACACCATTCAAGCGGATTTAGTAATAAATCAAGAAACAGTTTTTAGTAATTCATAATATTGTTCATATGGATCTGTCAATTTCTCAGCTTCTTTTAATTCCATGAAATTATCAAACACTTTTATTAAAATAGGATCAGTTAATCTAGCTCTAGTATATGGAGCAAACTCCTGCAGTCTTTTGTAAATAGCATCCTGCAGTTTGTCATCAGCTACACCAGGATATTTTTTTCTTAAAACAGCCTTCATTTCAGGATATTTATTATAGAAATCCATTATATCAGGAAGAATATTTTCTAAGCACGATACCATTATAGTAGGGCACATTTTGTCAAGCTGCCATATTGGTTGTGACTCAGGAGTTTCTTGATACGTATACTCAAGAAAATTATCATAAAACCATTCTCCTCCTGGAAAACCGGTTCTTATACAAAAAGCAGAAGCAATCTCTATCAACTGCTTCTGTTGTTTTGATACACCACAAAACGGTGTAGTATCTTTTCTTATAAATGATTCAGGTAGATCATGCACCTCAACCATATCATGCATTCTTTTTTTATCAAGTCCAACAACAGCTGGATTTGAAACATATGCATCTACTGCTCTTATCATCTTTTTTGTATGCATTAGATTTGTTTCTCCATAAACATCAGGAATTCCTCTAATCTGCCATCCTGTTCTATAGTGAAGCAAGTAAATAATTTACATATGATAATACTTGTTTCACATATAGTTACCAATGAAATATAATATCGATTCTTTCATTGGATAACTATAAACATGTCATACATTTCACTAACAGGCCATATACATTCCAGTTTCCTAACACCAGAATCATCATAAAACATACCATATCTATCTCAGAATATTATAAAATACTATGGGTATTCACAAAGAAGCTTCTTTAATATCTATCAAATGAAATTAATTTAGATAAGGGCCTGTGGCTCAGTTTGGATAGAGCGTCTGTGCAAATGCGACGAAGCTTCGGACCAGATTGAGATAGCTGCAATGCAGTTATTTTAAGTCTAAAAGGTCAAGGGTTCAAATCCCTTCAGGCCCGTCATAAAGGATTTGAACCCTCGGGTTCATCTTCAAAGACGTTTAGTCTTTGAGAGTTCAGAAAACATAGTTTTCTGCAACAATCCCTTCAGGCCCGTTTTCACTAAGGTATTTACATCCTATTCTTAAATCTTCATGACTAAGATGAATTGATTCTTATGGAAAAAATACGATTTGTTCAGTATGGTATTGGAGCAGTTGGTGCAGATATTGCAAGAACAGCAATAGAAAATGGTTTTCAATTGGTTGGTGCAATTGATATTGAAAAATCAAAAATAGGAAGAGATGCCTATGAATTTATTTTTCCTGAATCTGATAAAACTTCTGGTATTCTAATTTCTGATAATCTAGATGGTATAGAAGCAGATATCTGCTTTTTAGCAACCTCATCAAAACTCTCTGCTGTTATGGATCAGCTGGAGGCAATTGTTTCCAAAGGTATGAATGTATTATCAACCTGTGAAGAACTAGCCTATCCATGGCTTAGTTATACACGTGCTGCAACTGAACTAAATAAACTTGCAAAGCAGAATGAGGTAACTATTCTAGGAACAGGTATTAATCCAGGATTTGTAATGGATTTTCTGCCAATAATACTATCAACCACATGCAAAGAAATCAATCTCATAAAAATTACAAGATCAATAGATCCAATGACACGTAGAGCACAGTTCCAGAAAAAGGTAGGAATTGGAATGACAGAAGAAGAATTTAATCAAGCAGCAGCAGAACATAAAGTAGGTCATGTTGGATTAAGAGAGTCTCTTCAAATGATTGCAGATGTATTGAGAGTAGATACCGAAATAAAAGAAACATTTGAACCAATAACAAAAAACAAACTACTTGGTGGAAAAACAATACTTGGAGTAAAACAAACTGTATCAGGAGACAAACTAGAATTAAATTTTCTAGCCTATGAAGGAGCTCATGATAAAGATGTTATAGAAATATCTGGTATTCCTTCATTTACAGTAGAAATAAATCCAGGTATATCAGGAGACCATGCAACAGCAGCAATCATGGTAAAACTAGCACCAAAACTAATACGAGCAAAACCAGGTCTTCATACAATGTCAGAATTCTTTTGGTAATTCAAATAAAGTGGTGTAGAACATGAGCACAGAAAAAGAATGTATACAAAAGACATACAAAACAACCAGATCTTATGAATATTCCAAACAATTCTATGAATATACAATCAAACATATCAAACAAGTTAAACAACCAAAAGAAGCTAAATCGAACGATGGAATTATGAAAAAATAAAAGTTCATTCTGCCTGTGTCATAGATTGTTGTCAAGAAATGAATATAACTGGTTTAGATCCAGATGTTTTTAATATTGCAGGATGGCTTCATGATATTTATAAAATAAATGATGATGCTAATCACCACCGTAGAGGATTAAAGCAGCTATACATATTTTTGTTTAAATATCCTGAATTCAAATCAATGAAAGATGCCATAGCAGACTGTATTTTTAATCACAGATATTTTGGAAATCCAACAACAGAATATGGAAAAATAATGAAAGACGCAGATAAAAAAGCACTTGAACATGATGATTGGAAAGCATTCAGATAAGATCAACGACAGTTCTTAATAATCAATTTTTATAATTATAATCAATAGAAGAACTATGGATAATAAAATTCTAGACATTTACAAACTATTATTGAAAAAGCACGGCAAACAATACTGGTGGCCAGTTCATAGCATAAGAGAACCTAAGAAAGGTTCTTCTATTGATCGCTCAATGCATTGTAGCAACAATGCATTTGAGATAATGGTTGGTGCAATACTGACCCAGAACACCAATTGGAGCAATGCTGAAAAAGCATTGGATAATCTCATAAAATCAGATTCTCTTGAATTAAAAAATATTGCACATCTACCATTAGCTAGACTAGAGAAACTTATAAAACCATCTGGATTTTATAAACAAAAGGCTCTGCGATTAAGGAATTTTGCCAGATTTATTTTAAAATATAAAACACTGGATAATTTTTGCAAAAATATTGGTCGTGAACAACTATTGAATCAAAATGGCATAGGACCTGAAACAGCAGATTCAATT